>DAOVWV010000279.1 GCA_030636485.1 Methyloprofundus sp. | reverse complement strand
GGCGAGTATGCTGATGGGGTATATCTCAGACGGTGCCTACTACTGCAAAGGTGGCTTTCAGGAATTCGCTGATAGTCTAGTGGAAGGATTAAAGCAGGCAGGCGGGGAGATTTACTTCAAAAGTAAAGTAAATAAAATTAATGTTTGTGATAATCAGGTACAAAGTGTGCTGTTATCTTCAGGGGAGGTAATTGAGACAAAGACAGTTATTTCTAATGCAGATATGTTGCAAACGGTAATGACTTTAGTGGGTGAGGATTATTTTCCCAAGCGATATTTAACTCGCTTGCAAAATATGGAAATATCGTGCTCTATATTTGTGGTGTATATCGCTACAGACCTTGATGTTACTGAAGCAGGAGCGCATCATGAAGCGTTTTATTATGATGAGTTAAGTCATGAAATTAATTATGACAATGTGCTGCATGGTGAGGTCTCATGGTTGAGTATAACCGTACCTACTTTAGTTGATAAAAGTCTTGCGCCTAAGGGAGAACATTTAGTGATGCTGACGGCTTTGGCTAATTTTGATCAGGCTGACGATTGGCGACAAGCCAAAGCAGATTATATGGAAAAAATGCTGGATTTCGCAGATAGGAAAATTAACGGCTTAAAATCACATGTCCTGTTTATTGAGTCGGGCTCGCCTGCAACATTGCAGCGATATACCCTGAATCATAAGGGAGCTGCTTATGGATGGGCAGTGACACCAGAACAGGTGGGTACAAATCGCATTGCTAATAAAGCTCCGATAGACGGACTCTATTTTGCTGGACATTGGACGACACCAGGTGGTGGAGTTTATGGTGTATGTTATTCGGGCGTACAAACGGTACAAAATATTTTAGGTTTGACTAAGCGGGATGAATTATGGGCCTTGTGTGCTTCTTCATAGGGATTACGTAAGGTTAGCTAGATCGTTTATAGAGCGCCCTAAGCTAGCAGTTCTTTAAGGTACAGATAGTAATCACAGGGGGTTGAATTTAGCCTACCCGAGTAATCAGTAGAGTAATTTAAAACACAGGTCGCGTATTTTTTGTCCGCGGTAAGACATGCAGGCTAAAGCCTGGTCCCCAATGGTTTAAACCAGAGATTAATTTGTATCGGAGATACTATAATGCTTAAGGCATATGATGTCCTCATCATGGGGGGTGGACTATCTGGACTCACACTAGCAATCCAGCTGAAGCTGAGAGCAAAGAATATTCGCATTCTGATTGCTGAAAAAGCGTCTTATCCTGTGCCTGAAGCTGCGCATAAGGTGGGGGAGTCCTCAGTAGAAATAGCCAGTTTTTACTTTGAAGAAATTTTGGGCTTGAAGGATGAACTGGAAAATGAACTGCCTAAACTTGGCTTACGATTTTTTTACACCTATAGAAATAATCAGGATATTACTCAACGAATTGAACTTGGACCGAGTATTTATCCAGCCTCAAAAAGCTATCAAATAGACAGAGGAAGATTTGAAAATGCATTGATTGAGCACTGTCTCAAACTAGGTATAGATTTTCAGGATAGCTGTAAAATCAAAGAGTTTACTCTGGGTAAAAACGATCATCAAATCACGCTTTTACATAATCAACAGAAAATTACTATACAGAGTAAATGGCTGATAGATGCAAGTGGGCGCATGAGTCTGTTGAAGAGAAAGTTAAAACTTGCAAAACCCGCTTACCATAATGTTAATGCCTCCTGGTTCAGAATTAACCATGGAATTAAAATTGATGATTGGGTAACCGAACAACAATGGAAAGACCGGGTTAAAGAACCCCGCTGGCTAAGTACCAATCATTTGCTAGGCAAAGGCTACTGGGTGTGGATTATTCCTCTCTCCTCGGGTTCAACCAGCATCGGTATCGTAGCGGATGCAAAAATTCATCCCTATGCAGAATTTAACACCTTTGAGAGAGCAAAAGTGTGGATCAAAAAATATGAACCACAATTTGCCGGAATTATTGACCAACACCTTAATCAGTTTCAGGATTTTCTCACTCTGAAACACTATTCACATAATTGCAAAAAGATGTTTTCTGCAGATGGTTGGGCTATTACCGGTGATGCCGGTGTTTTTCTTGATCCGTTTTACTCGCCAGGCAGCGATTTTATTGCCATGAATAATAGTTTTATTACTGAGCTGATAGTTAAACAATATGCTGGTGAGGATATAGCTTTGATAACAGAGCAATATGAGAAATTATTTCGCACCTTGTTTTTGGCATTTTGCCCTGTATATGAAGATCAATACCCAATAATGGGTAATGCCAAGGTGATGAGCATAAAAGTCATCTGGGACTTCACTCTTTATTGGAGTGGCGTTGCTGTATTGTTTTTTAGGAGCAAACTATGCGATCAGATGTTTATGCAATCTGCCGCAGTAATTTTGCAGCAAATATATCAGCTTAATATCCAGATGCAAGGGTTCTTCCGTAAGTGGGCTGAAACAGATTTATCGACTGAAAATATGAGCGATATTTTTTTGAATTATAGTAATATCGAATTTTTACAGCAATTAAATAAGGATTTGCACAAGGTACAGAGTGATGAGGAATTACAGCAACAACTTATCCAGAATATTGCTTTTGTCAGGGAGTTGGCAAATGAAATTGTAGCAGAAGCAACACGGCTTTTTCCTGACTTGAAAGAGTATGCTCCTGAACTGCAAGAGAGTAGCTCCCATCATTTACAAGATATTTTTGCACAATTGGGGAGTAGGCTTTAGCCTACATAATTGATTTATAAAGCAGCTTTAAAATTAACATCGACTATTTTTAGAGCGGTGAGGCATATAGGCTAAAGTCTACTCCCCTTACGCCATTGCCCCATTAATATTAATAATCTGCCCTGAAATATAGCTAGCATCATCAGAGCATAAAAAAGCAGCAAGAGCCGCAACTTCTTCAGGTTTTCCTGCGCGTTTCATCGGTACGATATTTTTTATCGCTTGAATATCGAAACTATTTTCCATCATACTGCCCTGAATAATGCCCGGAGCTATGGCGTTAACGGTAATTTTGCGTGAAGCAAGTTCTTGTGCAAGGGATTTTGTTGCCCCCTGCAAGGCAGCTTTTGCAGCAGAATAGTTGCATTGCCCACGATTACCCATAACACCAGCAACAGATGACATATTTATAATACGACCCCAGCGGCTTTGTATCATTGGCATCAATAGGGGCTGAGTGACATTATAAAAGCCATGTAAGGACACATTGATCACATCGGTCCAGTTTTCTCGACTCATTCCGACCAGTGGTGCGTCGCGATGTATGCCAGCATTATTGATGATAATCTGGATAAGCCCTGTTGCGGAGAGTTTTTTCATTGCTTCTTCAGTAACTTCTGCATCACAAACATCAAAGGCAATCGCTTCGGCCGAGCCTCCCTGTTGTTTGATACTGTCGGCAATATGTTGCGCTTTTTCGTAGTTGCGATTGCTATGCACAATAGCGTGGATATTATTTTGTGCCAGACGATAGCAAATAGCAGAACCTATATCGCCACTACCTCCTGTAATAAGTGCTTTTTTCATGAATTTGTGTTGATAACAGTTGCCCGGGCATCGAGTAGTAAAGTGTTGTAGCTGTCGGAAATACGTAATAAATAGACCGCTCCATTTTCTATTTTTAGCTC
>DAOVWV010000134.1 GCA_030636485.1 Methyloprofundus sp. | reverse complement strand
GAAAAGACCAGCAAGGTAGTTCACTTAAAGAGGCTGAGCTGTTCGCCTGATCAATTTTTTTGATTGTTTGTAGTGTGCTCAGTTCAAGGGTATAGATTTTCAGAAAAATAACTTCACGGATACCCTCCCTCAAAGGGATGTTATCCGTTGTACAAATGGAATTTATTTAACTGAGAAACTATAGTAAAGAAAATATTTAGCAACAGTGTAGGTTAAATGAATAGACAAAAGATTTTAGTGACAGGTGGTGCAGGTTATATTGGTAGTCATGCCTGTGTTGAATTATTACAAGAAAATTACGATGTTGTCGTTATTGATAATTTATCCAATAGCAAATCTGATTCTTTGGCGCGGGTTGAAAAGATCGCGGGAAAGTCTCTGACGTTTGTGCAGGCAGATATTCGAGATAAGCAAGCATTAAGCAATATTTTTACCGCGCATGATATTTATGCCGTGATGCATTTTGCAGGCTTGAAAGCAGTAGGCGAGTCCTGCGAGCAGCCGATAAGATATTATCAGAATAATGTGTGTGGCACACTGACGTTAACCGAAGTGATGGAACAGTTTGGCGTTAAAAAAATTATTTTTAGCTCATCTGCAACGGTTTATGGTGAGCCAGATACAGTAAAATATACGGAAGATCTCCCCGTGTTTGGTGCGACTAACCCTTATGGCAAGTCAAAGGCAATGGTTGAGGATATCTTAAAGGATCTGGCGCAGGCTGATGTTTTGTCTAATGCCAGTAAACCCTGGGAAATTGTTTTATTGCGCTATTTTAATCCCATTGGTGCGCATATCAGTGGCCTGATAGGCGAAGACCCTAATGGTATTCCCAATAACCTGGTGCCTTATGTCTCTCAGGTTGCTGTCGGTAAGCTAGAGCAACTGTCGGTGTTCGGTGGAGACTACCCGACTATTGATGGTACTGGAGTGCGTGATTATATTCATGTCGTTGATTTGGTTAAGGGGCACCTTTGCGCACTTAACTCTCTGGGCAAAGGGAGTGGCTGTAAGGCATATAACCTCGGGGCAGGGAAGGGCTATAGTGTGCTGGAAATTATTGCAGCATTTGAGCGTATAACAGAAAAAACAATTCAGTATAAAATTGTCGCGCGTCGTACGGGTGATGTTGCAGAAAACTATGCCGATCCAGGTTTGGCTCTACGTGAGCTGGGTTGGAAAACAGAGAAACAGCTAGACGAGATGGTTGCAGATACCTGGCGTTGGCAAAGTCAAAATCCGAGTGGATATGAGTAGAATAAATGGCAATTGAAATAGAACGTAAATTTTTACTTGCGAATGATAACTGGCGTGCTTTGGTTTCAAAGTCAATCAATTATCGGCAGGGTTATTTGAATAGTGATGAGCATAGTTCGGTCAGAGTCAGGGTCAGTGACGATACTGCGAAAATAAATATCAAAAGTGCCACAATAGGGGCGCAGCGGCATGAATATGAATATGATATACCTGCTGAAGATGCGCATGAATTGTTGGATACTTTATGTCACAAGCCGCTGGTTGAAAAAACACGCCACCTTGTTGTTATTAAGCAGCACACCTGGGAAATAGATGAATTTTCGGCAGAAAATACCGGGCTGATTGTGGCTGAAATTGAGTTGTCCGCGACAGATGAGGCATTTGAAAGGCCTGACTGGGTCGGGGAAGAAGTGACAGAAGATGTTCGTTATTACAATAATCAATTAGCAAAGCAGCCTTATTCAAACTGGTAGTCTCTTTTTTGCAACAAATGTTGCAAAAAAGAGAATTAGCCATTATATTTGTCTCCATGAAACAAATATATGCTATTTTTCTTTTTGCCTTTATCCATTTTAACTCGACTCTTGTTATGGCTGATGCATTAGAGCATGCCATACAAAGAATCGAGTCAGAATGGGCGTATACTCATTATAATATTGCAAAAGAACAGCGTAATATTGCATTCACGCAGCTTTTGGCTGAGCTACAGGTGTTAAACACTCAATACCCAGATCAGGCCGAGTTAATCATTCAGCAGGCAATTATTGTCGCCAGTAATGCAGACAATATTGATCCATTAAGTGCACTACAGGCAATACATCAGGCGCGTGATTTGTTATTACGCGCAATAGCACTGAACCCAAATGCCTCAGAAGGTGCGGCATTTGTTACTTTAGGGTCGCTTTATTATCGGGTGCCAGGCTGGCCTATTGCTTATGGGGACGATGATAAAGCTCAGGCCATGCTGAAAAAAGCACTACTCATCAACCCAAATACCATTGATGCAAACTATTTCTATGCCGACTTTTTAAGCAGGCAAGGCCAGCAACAACAAGCCATGAAATACTTTAAACGTGCGTTGGCCATTCCTGTCAGGGCGACACAGATATTTGCGGATACCCAGTTACATAATCAAGTTAAACTTGGCATACGAGAAATCTCCCCAGCTCCTGACAGTCATAAACAAATTTTTTCTATTGCCTATAAATAGGTATGCGAGGCGACGCCTCTGAACCGTGATGGTACCCTTAGGCAAAATAGCAGTGACAGCCTCCTACACAAGCCCACCACTGAATAATTGATAGGCAGGGTTCCCCGTTTCCTCAGTATACAGAAACCCCAGAGCATCAAAGCAGTGTTGCAGCGCCACTTTCTCATTTTGTGCTATTTGCACACCGATTAATACCTTGCCAAAGGCAGCGCCGTGGTTACGATAATGGAATAAACTGATGTTCCATTGACTCCCTAAAGAACTTAAAAAACGCAATAAGGCACCTGGCCGTTCGGGGAATTGTAAACTATAAATTACTTCATTTATTTTACCCGGTGCATGCCCTCCAACCATATAACGAATATGTTCCTTCGCCAGTTCGTTCTGGGTCATATCGGTCACAGAGCAGCCCTTTTGTTCCAGTCGATGAATAATGTCAGTTTTATCTTCCAGATCTCCATTGCTGGAGATACCGACAAAAATATGTGCCGCAGCGGAAGCGGAATAGCGATAATTAAATTCAGTAATACTACGCTTACCTAATAATTTGCAAAAAGTTAGAAAGCTGCCGGGTTGTTCGGCAATGCTGACAGCCAATAAAATTTCCCTATGCTCACCGACCTGTGCACGTTCAGCAACATAGCGTAAACGGTCAAAATTGATATTGGCTCCGCTTTCTATCGCGATCAAGGTTTTATCACTTATTTGTTCTCTTTCCACATATTTTTTTAAGCCAGCTATTGCAAGTGCCCCCGCCGGTTCTGCAACTGAGCGTGTATCATCAAAAATATCCTTAATCGCTGCACAAATTTCATCGGTATTAACGGTAATCACTTCGTCAACCAGATTTCTGGCCAAGCGAAAAGGCTCTTTACCTATTTGCTTGACGGCAACACCATCGGCAAATAAACCGACTTGTTTCAGAGTCACCCGCCGATTGGCTTTTAATGCCTGATTCAGGCAATCAGAGTCATCGGGTTCGACACCAATAATTTTAATATCCGGACGCACGAATTTTGCATAAACGGCAATTCCAGCGATTAATCCACCGCCACCGACAGGCACAAAAATGGCTTCAATGGCACCGGTGTTCTGGCGCAGAATCTCCATGGCGACTGTGCCTTGTCCGGCAATAACCTCTGCATCATCGTAAGGGTGAATAAAAGTCATCTTATGTTCTTTTGCAAGTTGCCTGTCATGTGTATAGGCATCGTCAAAAGCTTCACCATGCAAAATAACGTTTGCACCTAAAGCCCGTACCGATTTAACTTTAATCTCGGGCGTTGTTTCAGGCATTACAATCAGTGCTTTTATGGCGAGTTTTTTAGCCGATAAAGCGACACCCTGAGCGTGATTTCCCGCAGATGCAGCAATAATACCGTGCTGCTTTGCTGGTTCTGTTAGGGAGGCAATTTTATTATAAGCACCGCGTAATTTAAAAGAGAAGACAGCTTGTAGATCCTCCCGCTTTAAATAAATCGGGTTTTTATAGCGTGCTGATAAATTCGGTGCAAAATCCAGCGGGCTCTCTTCAGCAACATCGTAAACTTTGGCGCGTAATATTTTTTCTATGTAATTAAGGGGCATAAGTTTTAAAGTGCTTTAATGAAAATTTTATTAAGAGTGACTGTTCCCGCATCAGATCCAGATGTTTTATAAGCATTATCCCATATCCGGAATGCACTTTTAAAATATCATGCGGAGTAGATGCAGCGATTTATTGAATTTTTATTAAAGTTTATTCTGGGCAGCATATTTATGTGTCTGTTTTTTTCCTATGTCAGCCTGCCATTCATTAGGGTTCGATAGCGCATGTGTTGCGGCAAGTCTTGCCTTTTTTTTATTTTTTATTAAGATTCTGCTGCAGGAGTAACCCTAGGCTTGGTGGTGAAATAAAAAAAATAGATTCAGTAGCTTATGATTAACGAAGTGATAATGGCTTTATTATTGGGCTATGAATTTGATTTATCTAACGCATAAATTGCATTGATATAGACATATTTTTTTTGTGTAAAATAAGACTATAAACTATACTCAAAACGTACTTAAAAAATAATGAATGTTCTTCAATTACCTAGATTCCATAAGGCTCAGCTTATAGGTGGGCATTGTTGAGATGAAAGGAAGTGGATAAGGATTCAATAAGGATTATTAAGCAGATATGAGCACTGAACAAGGTCGTTTTAACGTTGCACTGATTGGGTTTTCGGTAAAAGAAAATCAGAATATAGAGCAACTTTTCCAACTTTCACATAAGCGCCAGCGTTGCTATAACCTGATGCTGGATATTGATACTGATACGCAAAAAATTGATATTCTGTTTTTGTGTCTTAGTAGTCAACAGGCAAAAGTCGAAGCAACCAACCTTTTAAAAAAATCACCGCAGATAGCCATTGTCATTGCAGCAAAGGATCAACCTGCCAATTCTGCATATCACTATACTCCCTACCCACTACGGGCTTCTTTAATTCTTGAAACGCTGGATCAAATTAACTTTTCCGTTAGTGATGTGGTGGTGCCAGCAAGTGAATACAATGCTTTGGTCGTTGACGATAGCGCAGCCATGCGTAAAGCGCTGGAAGTTGAGCTACAGCGTATTCCTCAAAAGCTTAATATAGACCAGGCTGACTGTGGCGAGGCTGCACTGGAGCTTGCCGCACAAAAAAAATATGATCTGATTTTTCTGGATATCGTCATGCCAGGAATTGATGGCTTTGAAGTGTGTAAGACATTACGCAAAACCATTAAGAAAACGCCCATTATTATGTTGACTGGAAAAACATCGCCTTTAGATGAAGTGAAGGGTGTCATGGCGGGGTGCAGCACCTATCTTACCAAACCGGTTGATCGCAATGAATTTCAAAAAGTTCTTAAGCGTGTTGTCAATTGGCTTGATGAGTATCAAAAAAACTAAGTGCAGATTTCTACAGAACAATATAAAAAGATTTACCCATAAATAACAAAACTAAAAATTACTTTACTAACAATAATAGAGGGCTATAAAAATGAGTATTCAAAGCATATTGGTTGTCGATGATTCACCTACACAACTTGATAATATAAAAAACATAGTGGCTGATGCAGGTTTTCG
>DAOVWV010000222.1 GCA_030636485.1 Methyloprofundus sp. | reverse complement strand
GCGGCAATCGTACAGGCAATTCAACATATGTGAAAAGTAGTAATTATGTTGGGCACCAATACCATAATGAGGCGGTGCCTGTAGCATAAAGCCACGATATTTTTCGGCAAGAATTAAAGCGGGCTGCTGTTTTTGCAGGCGGAAATTCTGTGCCTTAGGGTTAAATACTTCGCCATAACGCTCACAGGTGATTTTTCTCGCCTTAGGGAAGCGTGCGCATATCTCTATGACACGTGGGTGTTGCAGGATGCTTTCTTCTATGTAGATTGTTTCAATCATAGTGGGCAGATTTAAAAGTAGCCGTGCTTGCGGAAATTATTGTTAGTCCTTAGGGAGCTTCAATCGTCATCTTACCCTCAAACTGCGTCACTTTAAATTGCTTAAGCACAGTCATGCCTATTAAAACCTGATCCAGATTATCAAGTATAACTGCATGGGTGTTTTTTAAAGTAATAGAACCCAGTGTTAAAGTGGGGATTGTGGTTTGATAGGCGGTTACGTTTCCGGCAGCGGTATTGCTAACAACCGGCATTCCAAACTGCAAGCCAGCTTGTTTGGCTAACTTACTAGGCACGGCTATAGAACTCGCGCCGGTATCAATCATAAATTCCATTTTATGCTTATTGATCATGCCTGAACCGGAATAGTGACCTCTTCTATCTGCCAAAATAATAATACCCTTTTGTGTATTTTCAATAGGGTTTTTAAACAGCATAGGCTGAATAATATCTTCTGGATGCTCAATGGCATAGCTAGGTGATTGCCTGCGTAATAAATTATCCGCTGCTAAATACATTAATACGAAGGTCATAAAAATAAATATGAGAGGTTTCATGTTAATGGCCTAAATGATATTTTAACTTTTCCACCACTTGCAACGCAGGAGTATTGCTGACTGCATTCCCACGCCAGAGCATGGGAATGATGAGAGAGTATCAGGCAACAGATTCTTGAGAGTCTACTGAAAAATCATCCATAGACTGGATGACCTGTTGTGCATTGTCCTGGTCATTCAGCTCAAAACTGCTGACACCGACACGGTTGAGATAAAATACCTGATCGCGCATAAAATCACCACTGACACGAATATCACCAGTAAATCCATAACGGCTACGCAATAAGCGGGCATGAGTAAAAGCACGTCCATCGGTAAACACTGGAATAAAGAGCTCTACCAACTGGAAGTGAGATAAATCATCGACGATGTCTTCTAATATAACATCCGCTTCAAGCCTTAAGCCCAAGTGTTTAATCTTGGATAGTTGGTCGCGCTCTTGTTGCCAGCGGACCAAAGGAACAATAATGTAATCAGCGTCTAGCGGTGTTTCGTCGAGGATATAGATCCAGCTATCCTGAATGACTTGCTTGTCTTTAATGAGTTGCATACGTTTTCTCCTTAAATGGGGCGACACCTACGCGCCTAACAGTGGCAAGAAATGATTCTTCTTCATTAAGCCGTTGCTCAATATACACGTCTAGCAGGATTTTAATGGTGGGCGTAATGTCTTCTTTGCTCACGGCAGGCCCTAAACGGTCGCCGATAGCGGCATCATTTTCAGAAGAGCCACCGAGTGTTACTTGATACCATTCCACGCCTTTTTTATCGACACCGAGTATACCGATATGCCCAACACTTTGGTGCGCACAACCATTCATACAGCCAGAGATATTAATTTTTAAATCGCCTAGGTCATGTACATAGTCTATGGAATCCAGCATGTCATTAATCTCTTGTGCAACACCAATGGAGCCTGCATTTGCCAGGCCACAATAATCCAGTCCTGGGCAACAAATCATGTCGGTTGCCTTGCCTATATTCGGGGTGGCACACTTTAAGGTATCCAGTTTTTGCCAAACTGCAAATAAATCAGCCTGTTTGACATCGGCTAAAACTAAGTTTTGACGGTGAGTGCTACGGATCATACCAAAGCTGTACTGATCTGCCATATCCGCAATCGCATCAAGCTGGGTATGCGTACAGTCCCCAGGAGGGCTGTCGGGGGCTTTTAATGAAATATAAACAGCACGATAACCATCAGTTTTATGCTCTGCGGTATTATGTTTAATCCATGTCGCAAAGTCAGTATTAGTCGCGATGTTTTCGGCATGGCTAGTATCTTGAGCGGCATTTGCCTGATATTCAGGTGGTGTGAATTGTGCCTGTATATCGCTGATGCGTTCCGCACTCAGTTCTAGTTTATCTTGAATTAAAGCCCACTCTGCTTCGACTTTTTGTCTGACTTCGGCAAGTCCAGCTTCTCTTACCAGAATTTTAATCCGGGCTTTATATTTATTGTCACGGCGACCATACAGGTTATAGACCCGTAAGATAGCTTCCAGATACGACAATAAATGTTTTTTCTCAAGGAAGGGTCGGATCACCTGTCCAATGATAGGCGTACGTCCTAGGCCACCGCCAACAAAGACTTGAAAGCCGGTTTCACCTTGGTCATTCTTGACTAATTGTAGGCCTATATCATGGAATCGAATCGCAGCACGATCTTGCTCTGAGCCACTGACAGCAATCTTGAATTTACGCGGCAAGTAGGCAAATTCAGGATGAAAAATAGTCCATTGGCGAATAATTTCGCAATAAGGGCGCGGGTCTTCTAGTTCATCGACAGCAACCCCAGCTAGTTGGTCGGTGGTTGTATTTCTGAGACAGTTACCACTGGTCTGGATAGCATGCATTTGCACGCTGGCTAATTCTTCTAAAATATCGGGCACTCTTTCCAGTGCCGGCCAGTTAAACTGGATATTTTGCCGAGTAGTGAAATGGCAGAAGCCTTTATCGTAATCACGGGCAATAGAGGCCAGTTTTCTAAGCTGTTTGCTGGACAATAGGCCATAAGGTCCGGCAACGCGTAATAGGGGAGCATGAGTCTGAATGTATACGCCGTTCATTAAACGTAATGCGCGGTATTTATCCTCAGCAATTTCACCTTTTAGAAAGCGTTCAGTTTGATCGCGAAACTGAATAACACGCTCATCAATGAGGGTTTGATCTTTATCGTTATATTGATACATATTTAAGCGCTTATATAAGCGAATTGAATAGAGTCTTTAATCATATACTGCTTGCGATTAAATGACAATTTAATTAGTTAATGCTATGATAACTGGTTAAGTTTTAAGATGCTTATACTAAAAAAATAATTTATAAATTAAAAGCCTAGGGGGGTTGTTTTGTTACGTTTATTTTTGATTTTTGCTGCGCTGTTCAGCATGCCTCAGCTCGCAATGGCTGAAGAGCAGATTGTTAATTTGGGTCTGACGGGGACAGAGCGCGGTATTTATACTGTGCTGATTTTCATTATCGCCTATGGCTTTGTCATGGCGGAAGAGTTTACAGGCTTGCGTAAATCTAAGCCTGTCATTATTGCTGCTGCGGTTATCTGGGCGCATGCGGCGGTACTTGCAGCTGAAGCGGGCGTTTCGACAGAAGCTCTGCATGAGGCTTTTGAGTTTAATCTAAAAGAATATGCGGCGTTAATGCTGTTCTTGCTGGTTGCGATGACTTATATCAATGCCATGGCTGAACGTAATGTGTTTGAGGCATTGCGCTCATGGATGATTAGAAAAGAATTTGGCTATAAAAAACTTTTCTGGATCACGGGTATTATTACTTTCTTTTTATCAGCGGTTGCAGATAACCTGACATCAGCTCTATTAGTGGGTGCGGTTGTTCTGGCAGTGGGTAAAGATAATGAAAAATTTGTTGCTATCGGTTTTGTTAACCTTGTGGTTGCCGCTAACGCAGGGGGTGCATTCAGTCCATTCGGTGATATTACGACGCTAATGGTATGGCAAGCGGGATATGCTGAATTTTTTGATTTTTTCCAGCTGTTTATTCCCTCTGTGGTTAACTATCTTGTTCCTGCTTTCTTTATGTATATGGCGGTACCGGATGAGCAACCTGTCGCAACAAATGAAGCCGCTGTTGTATTAAAGCCAGGTGCAATACAGGTCTGTGTGCTATTCGTATTAACCATTGTGACTGCGGTTAGCTTTAAGCAAGTATTACACCTACCGCCTTTTATGGGTATGATGGCAGGGCTTGGTGTATTAATGGTTTATGGTTTCAGAATCAAAACACTCTATAAATCTAATGAAGGTGAAGAGTTTGATATCTTCAATAAAGTACGTGATGCAGAGTGGGATACATTATTCTTCTTCTTCGGTGTCGTATTTGCT
>DAOVWV010000333.1 GCA_030636485.1 Methyloprofundus sp. | reverse complement strand
TGCGTGATGAATTTCAGCAATTATTAAGTGAACAAGGCTTTGCCAATATTAACTATGATGATATTACCGAGCAGACTTTACCTTCTGCTGATTATATGTACAAAGTTGCTAAACGCCTGGAACCAGTACAAAAAATGAGCCAATGGTTAGGTTTGCGTAGCGAGACCCAGACAGCTAATTTTAAGGTGGGTATGGCACAACAGCATTTATTCCAGAATAAATTAGTGGAATATGGTATTTTTACCGCCCAAAAAGTGTAAATTTGAAGTATAAAAAATAATGAGAAATCCAATGAGAAAAATACTCTTTCTAACACTATTCGTGTTATCTAGCACCGTTTTTGCTAAATTAAGCTTCGTTACCGCAACACATACAGGGGAATGGACATTAAATAGTGAAGCATCAAAACTGAATTTTATTACCACCAAGAATGCCAGCAAGACAGAAATACAAACATTTAAAAAGCTACAAGGCCATATTTCAGGTAGCCAGGTTGTTTTAACCGTTGATTTAAGCAGTGTTGATACAGGCATTGAAATAAGAGATGAGCGCTTAAAAACCCTGTTCTTTGACATCGTTAAATTTCCAACCGCAACGGTTAGCATAGACTTAAAAAAATCTGATCTTAATCCTATCAAACAAGGCCAGCGAAAAACATTACAGCTTGATGCAGAGATCACTATACAAGGGGTAACACAGACAGTGCCTGTCGAGGTTCAGGTGATTACTTTGGCAAAAAACCAGCGCCTGGTTTTTTCGAGTCAGCCCATAATTATTGATTTAAAAAACTTTAATTTGCTGCAAGGTGTGAATAAATTACGCGAAATAGCAAAGCTAAAAAGCATTAATGCCGCTGTACCCGTGACCTTCAGTCTATTATTTTCTAAACCTTAATTAACAACACACGATTTTTTGATTCCTATGAATAATAAAAACAGTTCCCGCTTACACTCTTTTTTTCTTGCTGCCTGTCTTGCGCTTGTTTTAAATGGTTGTTCGGACGATGAGCCAAAACAACAAGCGAAAAAAGTCCATAACCCATGGGATCATACGCATGATAGCGTGGTAACGGATGTACAAAAACATGTATTTGAACATGACTTTGCAGAGCAATGTGTTGAGAGAGAAACGAAAAACTCTATCAATAAAGATAACGACAGAAAGCGTTTTACTAAGCCGTGTATGTGTATTGCAACGTTTATGATGAAAGACTTGACTGCGGTAGAAGCTGAAAAGTTTCTAAAAGAGAATAAAAGTACGCAATCTTTAAGAATTCGTTTTGAAAATGCGGCATATCATTGTTTGCAAAACAAAGAGCAGCCTAAATCACCGCAGTTGTTTAAGCGGTAATAACGTTTTATTCATCAGGCTGATATTTCCCTTCACACGCCCAGATCGTTTAGTTATCCCCTTACAGAATTAATAAATAGAGAGAAAAGATGTTTTGTTACCATTGCCAGGAAGCTAAAAAGAATATTGCCTGTGACACCGCAGGAATTTGTGGGAAAAAAGCAGATGTTTCTAGCTTACATGATTTATTAACCTATGCCTTAAAAGGGCTTTCCTTTTATGCTGTTAAGGCAGCAGAAGCAGGGATTAGTGAAGCGAATATTGATAAATTTACCGCAAGTGCCTGGTACTCGATGGTCACCAATGTAAATTTTGATGCCGCCGTCTTTGTCCGCCTGATTAGCGAAACGGTACAACGGCGTGAATATTTAAAGCGCTTAATGCTTGCCAAAGGCATTGAGCCAAATGAAACTGAGCCTACAGAAGCCCAGTGGCAGTATGAAAAAATAGATCAGGCTGAATTTATTAAAAAAGGTGAAACAGTCGGTGTCATGGCAGAAGGAGAGTTGACTGGTAACGCAGCTGATTTACATGCGGCAAAGGAAATGCTGATTTATGCGGTAAAAGGTCTGGGTGCGTTATTAGAGCATATTCAGGTATTGGATGTTTTTCACGCAGAGCACTATGCCTTTATGCACCAGGCCGTTGTTTATTGCCTGCAAAAAGACAGCAGTTTAGATGAGCTATTAGCCATGAACTTGAAATGCGGTGAGCATGGCTTAGAGTTGATGGCACTATTAGAGCAGGTTAACTGCGAAAAATTTGGCCAGCCAGAACCTACCACAGTACATATAGATACCTGGGATAAGCCGGGAATCCTGGTCAGCGGGCATGACTACCAAGACTTGCAGGACTTATTGGAACAAAGTGCAGGGTCGGGTGTCGATATATATACCCATGGAGAAATGATCGCCGCTCATGGCTATCCGGCATTTAAAAAATATTTTAATTTAGTCGCCAATTATGGCGGTGCATGGCAGGATCAGAAAACCCAGTTTGGTAAATTTAATGGCCCGGTATTAGTCACCAGCAATAGTTTTCAGCAACCCAAAAAAGGCTATATTGATAAAGCCTATACCTCCGGTATGGTAGGTTGGTCTAATATTAACCATATTGATAACCGGCGTGTTGATGAGCAAAAGGATTTTACCGCAATTATTGAACAGGCCAAACTGTGCGAGCCTCCTACGCCACTAACCGAAGGCAGTGTAACGGTTGGTTATGGACGCAAGGCATTACTGGCATTAACCGATACCATTGCAGAGGCTATTCAGGCGGGTGATATCAAGCATATAGTCGTTTTAGCGGGGTATGATGGCCGCCATAAAGAGCGCCGTTATTACACGGAATTAATCAAGACACTTCCTGAAGATACGCTTATCCTCACCGCAGGCGATACCAAGTACCGTTTTAACACCTTAGATTTAGGTGATATTAAGGGTATTCCGCGCTTATTAGATGCTGGTCAGACACATGATTTTTATGCCCTGATCGCTTTTTTGACGCATTTGCAAAAGACAATGCAGTTAGCGCAGCTATCTGATTTACCGCTCTCTTTTAATATCGTCTGGTATGAGCAACAAACCATTTTAATGATGCTGGCTTTATTTTCGCTAGGGGTTAAAAATGTCTGCATAGGGCCGACTTTACCGCCGTTTTTTAGCGCTGGGATTTTAGAACAGTTAACCGAAACATTGGCCATTAAAGGCATTGATACCCCAGAAAATGATATTGCTGCGATGCTGGGAATCGTTGAAGATGATGCTGTTGAAGAAGACAGTATTGAGCAAGCAAG
>DAOVWV010000278.1 GCA_030636485.1 Methyloprofundus sp. | reverse complement strand
GTTTTATTGCGCAATATTTAAAAAATCCTAACCCGACAAGCATATTGAATGCCATTGGTGTTAGAGCTTTATCTTGTTTTAGCCAATAGTCTAACGCCCCATTCGGCTATTATATGAGCGGGTAATGCGCTTAATAGGTGTGGGATCGCGGTTGGTGTCACCTGAGGTGGCGAGTGGAACGCGCACACTGTTGTCGGCGTGGGTGCGCACGCTGCCAGTGACCACTATACCGTCGCGGGTACCTTGCACTATGCCAGCTCCGCGATCCTGAGTGCTAATGTAGACTCCCTGATCAGAAAGGGCGCCGATGACTGCTGACCATGAACGGTCGAATTTGTTAGGGGTGCTCGTCGTCGTATACACGCCTGGAGCGGGTTGATAATAAGTGCAGCCTGTTATAAGTGTCGTCGTTAAGATGATAATTAAAATTTTCATGATTTTATTTTTTGGTTTTAATAATGGTTTTTTGTCTATTTCTATCCAAATTCCGTCAATGCCATGACCCTTTATACTACAGGAAATTTATATTCTCGTCGTTCAGGTATGTCTTTAACGTCTTCATCAGGTAGAGGCGGTTTGCTAAACCGGTTAATCGTTTGCTGAAGTATACACAAAAAATTTGAACAATTTTTTGTGTGGGCGTAAGATTAAATAGGTATAACTAAAGCAAGTACGAGGTGAGTAATGATTAATCTAAGAAAATTAGTAGGTGGTGTTTTTTTCTGTTTGATTTATTCGGGGGCTGTTGTTGCCGCACCCGATAGTGCAGCGGGTAAAACAATGTCTAGTCGGTGTGTTGGGTGTCATGGGGCAGAAGGGAATAGCCAAAGCTCAAATTTTCCTATTCTGGCAGGACAGAAGCCCGCCTATATAGTTAACCAGTTGCGTGCATTTCGTGCGGGCACACGTGAAAATGGCATGATGCAAAATATGGCCAGTAATTTATCAAATGAGGAGATGAATAATTTAGCAGCTTATTTCGCTTCCGTGAAAAATAAAGGGGCAGGGGGAGACAGTGCCTTGGCCAAAGAAGGCGAGTCCAAGGTTTCCATGTGCTTTGGCTGTCATGGACAGGGAGCTAAAGGTATGGGTGTAACGCCACGGCTTGCGGGACAATATCCTGACTATTTAAAGCGACAATTACAGGCATTTAAAAAGGGTACACGTAAAAATGGCCCGATGAGCGGCATAGCTAAAATGTTGAGCGATGATGAAATAGCGGCTGTTACTGAGCATATGGGGAGTTTAAAGTAAGCGTATGATGAATAAAAAATCGTAGGTCAGATGAACCTAAGCGCATCCACCAGAGCCGTTGCTAATGTGGGAGGTACATTTTCTAGCTGGTTTGCCGGATGCGCTATCGCTTATCCTGCCTATGCCTTTAAATTTGAGATGATTCCCTTGGATTGCTCCAAGCTTCCGTGATATTAAGGGAGCATAAAAGACACACCATTTTAACAAGATGCCATATATTGATTTATTAGCAATGGAATTTTGAAAATAAAAGCCACACCCTCTACAATACAGGTATTTAACATTCAGTTTTCAAACTTTCTGATTTTATACCATGTCCAATACATCAACATCGACTGAACGCAGTCTTTCCTTAATTTTATTATTCGCAGGAACGCTTTTTGTCAGTGCTTCGCTGATGTTTGTTTTACAGCCCTTGTTTGGTAAGCTGATGCTGCCATTACTGGGCGGCTCTCCCGCCGTGTGGAACACCTGTATGGTGTTTTATCAAATGTTATTGTTTGTGGGCTATTTATACGCCCACTATATATCCACCCGTTTAAACCACACACGCCAGATTCAGGTACATGCTGGCATAGTCCTCATTAGCCTAATTGCCTTGCCGGTGGCTCTGCCGGAGAGTATGGTGCCACCCACAGATAGTAATCCAACCTTATGGCTAGTCTGGACCTTATTTGTTTCCATAGGCTTACCTTTTTTTGTGATCTCCACGACTTCACCGCTGATTCAAAAATGGTTTTCGCATGTCGGTCATCATACCAGTCATGATCCATACTATCTCTATGCCGCCAGTAATATAGGCAGCTTATTGGCCTTGTTAAGTTATCCGTTTATTATCGAACCCAATATCGGTTTAAGTATGCAGAAACTGACATGGAGCGGTGGTTATGTCGGGTTGATAGGGTTGGTTGCCGCCTGTGGCTGGTTTTTTATGCGCAATTATCAACAAGCTGACACAGACTCAGAAGAGCAGGATAGCGTAGTCACTGAGCCAACAATAGCGACAAAACTATACTGGCTGGCACTCGCCTTTGTTCCTTCCAGTTTACTGCTGGGCTTAACCAATTTTGTTAGTACCGATATTGCTGCCGTTCCTTTATTGTGGATTATTCCACTGACTTTATATTTACTGTCTTTTGTGTTGGTATTTTCGCGTTGGGCGACAGGCATACATCGGGTGTCTCTGTACTTACAGCCCATCGTTTTACTGCCTTTTATCGCCTATTCATTTATCAACCCCGCGATATTGCCGTATTGGTTAGACTTGACCCTGCACCTAAGTGCTTTTTTCCTCGCGACGATGGTGTGTCATGGTGAACTAGCCAAACACAGACCGCATACCGCCTATTTAACCCTGTATTATCTGATTATGTCTTTTGCCGGGATGTTAGGGGGGATGTTCAATACTTTTGTCGCACCGTTTGTTTTTCAGGGAATATATGAATATCCCATCATGATTGTTGCCGCGCTATTATTGCGTCCTGCCGCCAAAAGTACCGATGCCAGTCAGCAATGGCGTGTTATGGGAATGCAGGCAATCTTTCCGCTATTACTCTTTATATTGGGCTGGGTGATCTATTTTGGTGTCTCTGATTTAGGTCACTATATGGATAATATCGGTACTGCATTGATCATGTTTGCAGGCTTGACTTATGCATTTCGCAAACAGGCCGTGAGCCTGGCTTTATTAACCGGGGTGATTATTTTCTTTATCGTCGGACTGCGCGCCACGATGTCCAATACCATCTATAAGGAACGTACTTTTTTTGGTGTGTTGTCGGTACGTAATAGTGTGTTATTAGATGAACAAGGACAGCCCGAAAAATATAAGGAAATATTCCATGGCACAACCAAACACGGCGCACAGCGCCTGGTACAAGGTATGCAGCAAGAACCACTGACTTACTACAGTCGTCCTGGCCCGATGGGGCAGTTATTCAAGGAATATGATGGTCGCAATCAGCAATGGAAGGTCGCAGTTGTTGGTTTAGGCGCAGGGGCTTTAGCCTGTTATGCCAAGCCACAGCAAGCCTGGACTTTTTATGAGATTGATCCGGTGATGGTGGATATTGCGCAAAATACTGACTATTTCAGTTATCTGCACCGCTGTACACCCAAAGCAACGATGGTTGTGGGGGATGCGCGCTTATCCCTACTGGCAGAGCCAGATCAGAAGTTTGATTTGTTAGTGATTGATGCTTTCAGTTCTGATTCGGTACCGACGCACTTATTAACTCAGGAAGCATTGCAACTGTATTTTAGTAAAATAAAAGCCAATGGCATGTTGGCGTTTCATATTACCAATCGCCATCTGGACCTGAAAAAGGTCTTGGCAGATCATGCCAAGCAATTGCATTATGCTGCCTTGATTCAGGAATTT
>DAOVWV010000327.1 GCA_030636485.1 Methyloprofundus sp. | reverse complement strand
TGACAGCATGTGCAGCTAAAGATTCCGGAAGTTTGTCTGGTTCCGAACCTGAAGATAACGTAGTAAAGCCTAAAGCGACTGATCCTGTCCCGGAGGTAAAAACAGAGATTTCTCCGGAAGTCTTATTTCTACTGATGACGGCTGAGATAGCGGGGCAGAGGGAGCAGTATGGCCTTGCATTGGACGGCTATCTGCGTGCGGCCAGGCAGGTCAAGGATCCGGAGATTATTCAGCGAGCGGCAAAGATTGCGCTTTATGTGCATGATGATGAGCGTTTAAAGGAGCTGCTGGATTTGTGGTTGGAAGCAGAGCCTGGAAGCCTGGATGCTAGGTACCTTATGGCTGTTGTCGCGTTGAAGGCCGATGATCGTCAGGGTGCATATGAGAGCATTGATTTTATTTTAAGTCATGATACAGAGGATTTCGATACCAGAGCCATTGCGATGATTAAAAGTTTAAATAATCAGCAGAGCATCGATTTGGCTAATCAGGTCTTTATGGACTTGAGTGTTAAGTATCCGGGAAATGCGGAGTTATATTTTATTTTGGCTTTGCTGGATGTGCAGGCTAAAAACGTTGTTCGGGCGCAGGGTAATATTAGCAAGAGTTTAGAGCTGGAGCCGCGCTGGGTGAAGGCGTTACTGTTGCAGTCTCAGCTTTATGTGGCGGAGGGACGGTTGGCAGAGGCAACTGAGGTTTTACAGCGTGCGGCTGAAGAGCAGGAAAGCGGGCAGCTAAGGGAGCAAATAATTCAGTTGTTGATACAGCAAAAGCGCTTTGAGGAAGCCGAAGTTGCTTTGCAGGCATTAATTGATGATTACCCCGAGAATAATGAGTTAAAGTTCAAGTTGGCTTTAGTGTATTTGCAAACAGAGCAAGAGCAGAAGGCGCGGAATGTTTTGCAGTTGTTGGTTGCTAATGAGCCATTTCGAGATAAAGCGGCATTTTATCTGGGGCGTATAGATGCTAAGGCCGGACATTTTGATGAGGCATTAATATGGTTTGATACGGTTGAGGCTGAGCCTTTTAGGTATGAGGCGGGGATGAGTACGGTTTTGATTTTAATGGATCAGAAACGCTATCAGCTTGCTTTGGATAAAATAAATAGCTTAAAAAATGATTATCCAGATAAAAAAAGTGACTTGATATTAATTGAGTCTGAAGTTTATGGACAGCAAGGGCTTTATCAGCAGGGTTTCAATGTGCTTAGTAGTGCTTTGCTTGAAGATGCCGAAAATGCCAGAATTTTATATGCCAGGGCATTGTTAGCGGAGAAGTTGGGTAAATTACAGGTGCTGGAAGATGATTTACGCTATATCATTGAGAAAAATCCTGATGATGTTAATGCGCTGAATGCTTTGGGGTATACGCTTGCGGATAAGACTCAGCGCTATGAGGAGGCGAAATCCTATCTGGATAAGGCGATAGCCATGAAGCCTAATGAGCCTATTATTATGGATAGTTATGGTTGGTTGTTGTTTAAATTAAATCGTTTGGATGAGGCGCTACAGTACTTACAGGCTGCCTATGAGCGGCAACCTCAGGCTGAGATAGCATCTCATCTGATTGAGGTTTTGTGGGCTTTGCAAAAGACAGAGGAGGCTAAAGCTGTGTTGTCAAAAGCTTTGGCACAAAATCCTGAGGATAAATTGTTATTGGATGTTAAGGCGCGGTTGTTAGGTGATCATTAATGTGGCGTAGGGGGTTAGGTTTATTGCTGCTGTTTTCTTTGCTGGGCTGCTCAACAATTGAAACCTATGATGCAAGGCAGGGGTGGGCGCTCAATGATCAGCAAGGGAAAGACATACGGAAATGGGCTTTGCAAGGGCGCTTGGTGATTAAAAGTAATGATATTTTAACGGCAAATATTCAGTGGCAGCATGAAGATGAAACTGACATACTGAAACTGTTCGGTGCGCTAGGTATCGGGGCGGTGCTGATTGAGGTGAATGAGCATGGGATTATGCTGGATACTGGGCAGGGGGAAAAGCAGGTTTCGCAAGAAGTTGATGCTTTTATTGCTCAGCAAATAGGTTTTGTCGTGCCTTTAACGGCTTTGCGTCGCTGGGTGGTTGGCGCTTATTTGCAGGGTGTGCCGGTATTGCAGCAGGCGCAGGGTTTTCAACAGTTGGGTTGGCAGATTAGGTATAATGAGTATATGCAGACACCTCTTGGTGTGTTGCCGCGTAAAATCAAGATAAGTAAAGATAATATAAAACTAAAACTGGTTATAGATCAGTGGGACATAGAATGACTGAGCAAAAAGAGTCGGAGCTGGGCTGGGGAGTTCGCTGGCCAGCGCCTGCAAAGTTGAATTTAATGCTACGCATAGTGGGGCAAAGAGAGGATGGCTATCATTTGTTACAGACTGTCTTTCAAATTATAGATATAACGGATGGACTGGTTTTTAGCAAAACAGACGATGACTTGGTGCGCTTAAAAAAAACGATCCCAGGTGTAAAGGAAGCGGATGATTTAACGGTGCGGGCGGCCAATTTACTAAAGAAAGAATCGGGCTATCAGGGAGGGGTGTGCATAGATATAGAAAAAAACCTGCCTATGGGTGGTGGTTTGGGAGGTGGTAGTTCAGATGCAGCAACTGTTTTGGTGGTGTTAAATCAGTTGTGGAAGTTAAATATTTCTGAGCAACGATTGATGGAATTGGGTGTGCAATTAGGTGCCGATGTTCCGGTTTTTATCAAGGGAACAAGTACTTGGGCAGAAGGCGTAGGGGAAGATCTCACTGAAATAAAATTGCCCAAAGCGTGGTTCGTGGTGCTAAAGCCACAATGTCATGTTGATACTGGAAAAATATTTTCAGAAAAAGAGTTGACACGGGATAGTAAATGCATCAAAATATCGGACTTTAACTCAGGGCAGAATCAAAATGATTGTGTTACGGTAGTTAAAAAATTACACGTCGAAGTAGCGCAGGCCTTGGAAGGCTTGTCTAAATACGGAGTGGCGAGATTGACGGGAACAGGTGCTTGTGTATTTGTTCAGTTTGATGGTCGTCAAGCGGCAAGGAATGTGTATAATGAATTAGCTTCGGAAAACGAAGTTTATATTGCTGAGGGATTAGCTATTTCACCATTGCATAGGCAGATGAGTGAATTCTTTAGTATCTAAAATTGGGCTGTCGCCAAGCGGTAAGGCACGGGGTTTTGATCTCCGCATACCCAGGTTCGA
>DAOVWV010000053.1 GCA_030636485.1 Methyloprofundus sp. | reverse complement strand
GTGCTGAATATGCAATTACGTCGTATGCAAAATACAATACAGGTTATATTACCAAAACAGAAATGAACGATAATTTGCAGTTGCCTGCCAAGCCTGATGAAAGAATTACTGAATTGGTGGCTCAACTGGAAGGCTTTACTGCGCGCCCTGAAAGCTATATTAAAAATCTGTTTTTACATTTTCGGCAGAATGATTTTTATTACACCTTAATGCCACCTCTCATGGAAGACAAACCGATAGAGACGTTTTTATTTGACGCACGGGCAGGTTTTTGTGGGCATTATGCGACCGCCTTCGTCTATTTAATGCGTGTTGCAGGTATTCCCGCCCGCGTTGTAACGGGATATCAGGGAGGGGAGTATAATGAAACAGGTGGCTTTATTGAAGTCAGGCAAGCCAATGCCCACGCCTGGGCTGAAGTTTGGTTGTCAGGAAAAGGCTGGGTAAGGTATGACCCTACGACGGCCGTTGCACCTGAGCGTATAGAGCAAGATGTCAATATCGAACAGCAAATAGCGAATAATGCGGTTAGCTTTGCTCCTATACAACTGGATAGTCAGACGCTGTCTTATCTAAAAATGGCACGTAATTTATGGAGTAGTGTTGATTATAGCTGGCACCGCTGGATCATTAATTATGATCGTAAGCATCAGCTCAGCTTTCTATCGGGTTTAGGTATAAATTCTCTAAAAACCATGCTTTACTGGATGATAGGTCTGGTTGCAATGGTCACAATACTCTTGGGCATTTATGTGTTTCGTCAACAAAAGCCAAGGCTGGATAAAGCACAGCTTTATTATGCGAATGCCTGCAAGAAATTAACCAAAATGGGTCTAAGCCGTTTAGCGAATGAAGGTGCCAATGATTTTGCTGAGCGAGTGAGTGTCAGAGTGCCACAGCTTCAAAGTAGCTTTACGCACATCACTCAGTTGTATGTGCAACTTCGTTATGGTGAAAATACTGGAAAACAGCAATTGCAGGAGTTAAAAACCTGTGCCTCCGCGTTTCGGGTGAGTAAGGATTATTGATGAATAGGGTTTATTGGAAGGGTAAATAATGAAATTAGTCACATTTAAATATCAAGATATAAGTCGGGTCGGTGCGGTGATTGATGATTCCGTTGTCGATGGTTTGGCGCAAAAAAATATTCCACAAACCATGCTGGCGTTTTTAGAGGCAGGTCAAAGCGCATTGAATGCGCTACAGCAATTAATTGATAGCCATCAGGCGCGCCTACCATTAAGTGACGTTAAATTACTTGCACCTGTTCCCCGGCCGGGGAAATTTTTGGGAATAGGTCTGAACTATGCGGACCATATTGCTGAAACCGCTTTGGAAAAGCCAGAATATCCCACTTTTTTTAGTAAGCACAGTAGTTGTGTGATTGCGGATGGCGATGCAATACACTTGCCTAAAGTCTCGGAAAAACTAGACTATGAAGTAGAGCTTGCTTTTGTGATAGGCAAACGTTGTCGGCATGTACCCGTAGAAAAAGCACACCAGGTCATCGCAGGGTATACTTTAGTCAATGATGTCACCGTGCGTGACTGGCAATTTCGTACGCCCACCTGGATGATTGGTAAGTCCTTTGATACGCATGGGCCAATGGGGCCGTGGATAGTGACCGCTGATGAAATTACTGACCCACATAATCTGGCACTAAAAACCTGGGTCGATGATGAGTTGCGGCAATCTTCCAATACCCAGCATATGGTTTTTAATATTTATCAAATGATCGCTTATTTAAGCCAGGCAATGACTTTGGAACCGGGGGATGTCATAGCAACGGGCACCCCGAGTGGTGTGGGTGTTAAAATGAAACCGCGCGGCTATATGAAAGCAGGGCAGGTGGTTAGCATTGAGATTGAGAAGCTTGGCCGGCTCACTAATCCTGTGATTGAAGAGCCTGAGGGGTTTATTGTCTCGCTTTAAGGGCGGTATAAAATTCCTGGTTCTTAGTTTTTATTAGTTTTTTCCGGGGTGGTATTATCACCTGGAAGAGTGCAAAAGCCCTGAGGTGGTACATCCAGAGCACTATTGAATTTGCTGGATAGGTTTTGGAAAGCGATCAGCCCGGTTAATTCCACAATGCCATCTTCATTAAAAAAAAGCTTTAATCGTTCTATCAATTCGTCTGTCACTTGCTGGTCAGAGTAAGTAACGGCTTCCGTGTATTCAAGAACCACCTTTTCTTTCTCATCAAAGATCTCACTTTCTTTCCAGCGAGCAAGTTCCTCTACTTTTTCCATAGAGCCTGAGCGTTTGGCGAGAGTGGCAGAATTAATATCAACGCAGAAACGGCACCAATTGATTTGTGAGACCCTCACTGTCACTAATGAACGTAAAACAGGATTTAATGGAGAACTTTTTCTATCTAGCACGCCATACAGTACTGCTACTGCTCCGAACAATTTGGGAACCCTTGCCCAAAGTAGCCCAGGCTGAAGAACTGCTCCATATTTTCTTTTCTGATTCCAGAAGAAAGGTTTTAGAATCCAAGGGTATGCGGTTAATTTTTTGACTGAAACTCTCATGTTTATGTTTTTTTGTGTGCTGGATAAGTCATTCATCTTACATGGATAGCCTCTTTACTATCCTTGAAAAATAAAATTCAAGAGCTATGTAAACCCTTTATACTGGCAAGTAAATAAAGGCGAGTGAAATATTGTACTCTTTTGATAGCTCGGTTATCATAGCTTTTCAATGGATTATCAATGACGGCTTATGACAAGCTGAGCTAGGCGCATAAAGGACAGCTTACAAGTGAATCATGTAGAAAGCACCCCATGCTTCAAGCGGTGGGAAATATAAACCAATTGCGAGCATTAGAATTCTTATGAATAATAAAATTAGCTTTATATTAATTTGTCTAAGTATTAGTCTTTTAACGGCCTGTTCATTCACGCCAGAGCGTCATCCACCGCCAGCAACTTTAATTTCCAAGGTGTCTATCCCCGGGATTCCTGATGCCAGATTCTGGGCTGATGAATGGCCTGCATTCAGTGTCAGTAGGTTTAATTCATTATCTGATGCCGATGTCAGGAAAATATCTTCTGCCACTTATAATGTACCCCATAATTATCTGGCCATTTCTGGAGGGGGTGCTAATGGCGCTTTTGGAACCGGATTATTGGCAGGCTGGGCAGCCAAGGGGACGCGTCCTGAATTTACCATGGTGACCGGTGTAAGCACGGGCGCTCTGACAGCTCCCTTTGCATTTCTTGGCGCTGACTATGATGCCAAGCTTAAAACAATTTATACCACGACATGGACTAAAGATGTGGCCATAGAGCGTAATTTGATTACTGCACTTCTGGGAGATTCTCTAGCCGATACCAAGCCATTGCAACAATTGATTCGTCAATATATGACAGCTGAAGTGATTGAAGAAATCGCGGTAGAACATAAAAAAGGGCGACGTCTATTTCTGGGTACCGTCAACCTGGATGCTGGGCGCTCCGTTATCTGGAATATTGGAGCCATTGCAGCAAGCGACTATTTTGAAAAGGGGGATCTTATTCGTGAGGTTATGCGTGCCTCAGCTGCAATACCTGTTGCTTTTCCACCTGTGATGATTACTGTAGAATCCGATGATGGTCATAAATATGATGAAATGCATGTCGATGGCAGTGTTAGCGCTCAGGTTTTTGTTTATCCGGCCGCTGTCAATTGGAGTAAAATAACCAAAAAGTTAAAGGTACAAGGAAAACCTCATATTTTTGTTATTAGAAATGCATTTATAGAACCTGATTATAATGGTGTTAATCGCAGTGTCTTATCCATTGCCTCACGCTCAATTGATGCATTATTGAGAGCCAGCGGTA
The DNA here is from genome assembly GCA_030636485.1 of Methyloprofundus sp. Lineage (GTDB taxonomy): Bacteria > Pseudomonadota > Gammaproteobacteria > Methylococcales > Methylomonadaceae > Methyloprofundus. The sequence continues at coordinate 4,269 of DAOVWV010000053.1, read as the reverse complement.
CTGGAGACCTTTATCAGATTTACGCACTTTGCCGCAGGGATGGCAATGCTTTTAATCTGGCCTATATTCCTACGGATTTTACTGATGAACCGACTGAAGGCTTCGACCCTGTCTATATGAGGAAATTATATAAGCGTGGCTATGATATGGCCTATAAAGGCTATCCCTGGGAAAATGGCCCGCCAGGTTTTGTAACCCATATTGAAGGGGTGACTCCATAATACCCTGCGTAATAGAAACATTGGGGCACTTTCGTCCGTATTAGGCTAAAGCTTCATATAGGCGACTTGCTTACGCCCCAAATTTATTAAAGACTGAAGTATATTATTGATGTACAGAAAATAGCTATGCCTACAAAATTTAAATCAATTGGTATTTTAGGAAAGTCCAGCGCGCCTGAAATTGCAGAGACACTTAAAACACTGTACCAATTTCTTCAGCCACATTACCAGGTTTTTATTGACCCAGAGAGTGCGCAACTGATTCCTGACTATTCAGGTGAAATACAGCCGCTTAAAAGCCTTGCCCAGCACTGTGATGTACTGATTGCCGTGGGTGGCGATGGTACCTTTTTGGCGGCTGCACGGGCTGCTTCGGGTTGTAATATTCCACTGATAGGCATAAATCTGGGGCGGCTGGGTTTTTTGGTGGATATTTCCCCCGCTGAACTGGAAACTAAACTACACGCTATTTTACAAGGCCATTACCGTCAAGAAAAACGCTCTCTACTACGCACAAAAATCATTCGTGATGAGCAGATTATTCATGAGGAAACGGCGGTTAACGAAGTGGTTATTCATCGTTGGGTTACGCCCAGCATGATTGAACTCATCACCAGCATTGATGGTGTTTATCTCAACACGCAACGCTCCGATGGCCTGATTATATCCACGCCTACGGGGTCTACTGCCTATTCTCTTTCCGCGGGTGGTCCGATTATCCATCCTGCACTCAATGCCTTGATACTGGTGCCACTTAACCCACATACTTTATCTAACCGTCCCATTGTTATTGATGATTCAGCTGAAATTGAAATAAACTTTATCAAGACAAACGAGGTTAATGCACAAGTTACCTGTGATCATATTGCCATTCCGGATGTATTAATAAGTGATACAATTTTAATAAAAAAAGATCCTAACCCAATTACTATCCTGCACCCGGAAAATCACGATTTTTTTCATACCTTGCGTGACAAACTTCACTGGAGTGTAGGTAACCCAACTTAATTATGTTACAAAATCTTAATATCAGTAATCTTGCCATCGTCGAATCACTGGATCTTAATCTTGAAAAAGGATTGTCAGTGCTCACCGGCGAAACAGGCGCAGGAAAATCAATTCTCCTCACTGCTTTGGGGTTAGCCTTGGGGGATCGTGCGGATGCAAGTTATATACGCCCTGATTGCAAGCGTGCAGAAATCAACCTAAGCTTTGATTTAAGTGATGCTCCCGCTGCCCGTGCATGGTTAGAAGAAAATGAACTTGATGCTGATGAACAATGCCTGATTCGGCGTACCATCCGCCAGGATGGCAGATCCAAGGCCTATATCAATGGCCACCCTACAACTTTGCAATCACTCAAGCACCTAAGTTCTCAACTGGTAGAAATTCATGGCCAACATGCGCACCTGACTTTACTGGACAATGAAGAGCAGCGTGGTTTTCTTGATAGCTATGCAAAAAACGCCGATATACTCGCCGAAACTAATCAAGCCTATTTACAATGGCGCAGTAATTTTCATGAATTACAGGCACTTATCAAGGCGGCCACTGAATTAAACAATCAGGAAGATTTATGCCGCTATCAGCTTAATGAGCTGGAACAGCTAGACTTGAGCCATTATGACTATGCTGCACTCTCGGCAGAGCATACAAAATTGGCAAATCTGGAGCAGATATTAAGCGTTGGACAAACCCAACTGGATTTACTCTCTGAAAACGAGCAGCAATCAGCCAATCAGATGGTCAACCAAAGCATCAGTGCCTTAAGTGATTTAAGCGCCCTGGCAGGCGAGTTTGAAGAGCCTAATAAGTTGCTGATGGAAGCACAAATTCAGATTCAGGAAGCAGCCCAGCAACTACGCTATTTTCTTGAAGCACAAGAGGTCGACCCTCAGCGCCTGCAAGTATTGGAAAATCAGATTGGCATTATTCACAACCTATCGCGTAAACATCAGGTTAGCCCGGAAGAGTTACCCGATGTTGCTGAAAAGCTGACAACCCAACTAGATAGTTTAAGCCACAGTGCTGAACGTATTGATGAATTAACATTTCTGGTCGAGCAAAATAAAAAGGACTATTTTTCTTATGCAAAAACGCTCGGTAATAAACGTTGCCAAGCTGCGATAAAGCTTTCTCAGCTTATATCCACGATGATTCAGGAACTGGGGATGCCGCAAGGAGAATTTAGCATCGCGGTAACCCCCCAAAACATAGACCAGCCTAAAATCAATGGCTGTGACAAAATCGAGTTTTTAGTCAGTGCCAATCCTGGTCTACCGCTACGGCCATTAGCCAAAGTTGCTTCAGGCGGGGAGTTATCCCGTATTAGCCTGGCAATACAAGTGACTACCAGCCATGACAAAGATGCCCCGACAATGATTTTTGATGAAGTGGACTCAGGTATCGGTGGAGGCATTGCCGAGATTGTCGGACAAAAATTACGCAGTTTAGGTCATAGCGCCCAGGTATTATGTGTGACTCACTTACCTCAGGTTGCATCACAGGCGCATCAGCATTTATTTGTTTATAAAACCAGTGACGATGCGCTAACGACTTCACAAGTCAAAACCCTATCGACCGAACAACGTATTGAAGAAACCGCACGGATGCTAGGTGGCGTGAATATCACCGACTCAACACTGGCACATGCAAAGGAAATGTTGATGCAGGGGATAAGCTGACAGATAGACTCTCAGACATTAAATGTCCATTTTGAGTCATAGCCATATCAATGAAGTTATTTATCTGAGAATCTATAGAAAAACTAGCCTCATCGTTTTCTGTTACCATTGGCTTTATCCTCTGTTGATTCAACCCAACCATCAATTAACGAATGAATAAAATTTTTTCTTATGAGCTGCTAGAGCAGCCGTTATTGTGCTTTTCTAAATCTAGAGATGTCTATCCTAATGATTTGAAAGTAACCTCTCTGTTTTTTACGCGCCTGTACAGCATGGGGGCTACACTGCTGATTGCAGGCATTCTTCATTTTCCGCTGAATCTTTATTGCGCAGAGCTTGCTGTAACAGGGGCTAATAGTCTCACTGAGGTATTGGAAAATGAGTTTAAAGGGGCATACCCCGAAAAAGCTCTCCCCTCTGGAAAACTGGTTGAATTTAATATGGTCGCCCAACCAGGTCGCTGGTCAATTTTGCCACCCTACGAGACTGCCGTCTGGGCTTATAATGGAAAAATTCCCGGTCCGGTCATGCGCATTAAATTAGGGGATACTCTTAAGTTGACCTTAAAAAATAATTTACCGCAGCCAACAACCATTCATTGGCATGGCGTACGGGTTCCAAATGCAATGGACGGCGTGCCTGGTGTCACTCAGCCACCAGTCCAGCCCGGTGATAGTTTTACTTATCAATTTACCCCTAAAGATGCAGGAACTTTCTGGTTTCATCCACATGTTAATGCAGCAGAACAGATAGAGCGCGGGTTACATGGTGTTCTTATCGTTGAAGATCCAAGTGAACCGGCGTATACACAGGACCTTGTTATGCTGCTGGATGACTGGCTGTTAACAAAAGGGGGGGAAATATATTCTAAATTTGTGACACGGCATGACCTGGCTCATGATGGACGCTGGGGGAATCTGTTGACAGTCAATGGGAAATATCAGCCGACATTTAAGGTTAAGGCAGGAGAAAGAATTCGCATCAGGATGGTTAATGTGGCCAATGGGCGCGTTTTTTTACCTTCATTTGAAGCATTATCGCCTGCTGTGATTGCTGTGGATGGTATGTTAACAAAAGCACCTTTGCCGTTTAAAGATTTTTTTATCGCTCCAGGAAACCGGATAGACCTTGATCTCATTATTCCCAAAACAGCTGCCGGAAAAACTTTTTCGCTACAGGATGCCTTTACCAGAAACAAAATAAATTTGGCCTTTATACAAGTGGCTGCTGAAGGCGTTGTTGAGACCCCTGTATTTAAATCGCCTCAAGCCAGGCATTTTCCGCAATGGGCTGATGCCATAGACGCGCCTGTTAAACATGAATTTATCTTGAATGCCCGGCGGGGGGGAGAGTATGGTATATCC
>DAOVWV010000035.1 GCA_030636485.1 Methyloprofundus sp. | reverse complement strand
TGGTGCAGGGCCTGGTGACCCTGAACTGATAACATTAAAAGCACAAAAGCTGATTGCTCGGGCAGATGCAATTCTATACGCAGGCTCTTTGGTGTCAGCAGCGGCAACGCAATGGGCAAAACCCGAATGTATCATTGAAGACTCTAAAGGCATGACTTTAGAGGAAATTACAGATTGGTTGATCCATCAGTCTATTGATGATGCAACGGTAATCCGTCTACAAACAGGAGACCCTGGCTTGTATGGCGCATTAATTGAAATGATACAGCCTCTGGATCAGGCAGGCATTGAAGTCGCCGTTGTTCCGGGCGTTACCTCGGCGATGGCTTCAGCCGCCGCCGCTGTGGAAACGCTGACCTTGCCTGAAGTGACGCAGACGGTCATTTTCTCTCGGGTCGAAGGCCGTACTCCTATGCCTGAGGGCGAATCCCTGGCCGAATTAGGTCAGCACCATTGCACGCTTTGCCTGTACCTCTCGATTACCTTATTAAAAAAAGTCCGCGACGATTTATTAGTGGCTGGCTGGCAAGATGAATCCCCTATTGTTGTCGTACATAAGGCCAGTTGGCCGGAAGAGCAGCAGATTATTCATGGTACATTGGCAACGATAAAAGAACGCTGTAAACAGGCGGGCATTAATTCTCAGGCAATGATTATTATCAGTCCGGCTTTAGGTGCAAGGCAGTGGTCAGAGATAAAAAAATCAAAACTATACGCAGCGGATTTTAGTCACCGTTTTCGTAAAGCAATCAAAACACAGGAATAAGCATGGAATATAGCATTTTATTAGTTGGGCATGGCTCAAGAGCGATGCAAGGCAATGAGGAAATTAATGCCTTTGCCAATCACTGGCGTTCTTTGCATCCTGAATGGCAGATAGATGTGTGCTTTATTGAATTTGCAGATGTGCTACTGGATGCAGGGTTCGATTTAGCCGCACAAAAGTCTAAAAAAGTGATCGTGGTACCATTAATTTTAAATGCCGCCGGGCATGTCAAAATGGAAGTGCCTGAGCACTTGGCCAAGGCCAGGCTACGCCACCCTGAGGTCGAGTTTATTTATGCCGCGCATATTGGGGCAAATGATGCCGTTTTAAGTGTTATTAAGCGTAGCCTGCAAAAAGTAATGGCTGAACTGGATGTGCCCGACCCCAAAACAACAGGGGTTATCGTTTTAGGTCGCGGGTCATCGGATAGAGTTGCCAATGGTGAAGTGGCAAAAATGGCGCGTTGGCTATGGGAAGAAACGCATCATGAACTGGTCGATATCGCTTTTACAGGGATTACTTTTCCGCGCCTGGAAACGGCTGTACAAAGACAGATTAAACTCGGTATGACGCAAATTTGCATATTGCCCTATTACTTATTTACCGGCACGCTTATTGAACGTATTGGCAAACAGTTTGAACGCTTACAGGCACAATACCCGCACATCAGTTTTGGGCTAGGGAATTATTTTGGCTTTGCAGATGAAATCTATACTACTTTAGATGAGCGCGTCTTGGCGATTGCTGCAAACAAACCGACGCAAATGATGGAATGTGATGGCTGTCATTACAGGCAAATTGCGCAGGAGCATGGGCACGGACATCAGCATTAAAGGAATTTTAGCCCTCCCTCTTGAGAAAGGGAGGCGCACTCTATTTCGCGCAGCCGTAGCCGCATGAAATAGAAATACATGGGTTAATTTTTTAACGTATTTTCAATATAAGGCCGGAATTCGTGACGCATGTTTTCCACCTTTTCACTGCGGCAGAATTCTTGGCCTAGAGTGGAGTTATGGCAGCGTATGTCTAAAAAGATACTGACTTTATTATTAGCGCGCGTTGATCTTGAGGCTGATAAACTTATATCGGTGAATTGCTGAGGGTCATTCCCCATAATCAAGGAGTCGGTATTGAAATTAATCGGGGTTGTCGAGTTCTTTATCACAAATTGCTTGGCAGCTTCCCAGGCTTGTTTGCAGCTTTTTTTGTCTTTACAATTAAACAAACCTAAAGTACTGGCTGCTTTTATCTCGGCTCTTTCATCGCTTAATTCCTGAACGTTCACATTACTCGCTTTTGTAAAGAATAAAAAGCGTTCTATATCATTATCAAACTTTTTCTTAATGGCTTTTTTCGTTTCGATGGTTTTGTTAATATCCGCATAAGTTAAGCTAATTTTATCTTCAATACTCACCATTTCATCCAGCATTTTTTTAGAAACTTTTCTACCGTTTCTTTCTGCATTGGCCGCTTTTTTGCGTACAATGACTAGATCTTCCTTTAGATTTTCCAGGGTTCTTTCATGGACACGCCTTTGGGCATCTACCGCTTGCAATTTACCATTTAATGTCATGCGCAAATCATCAATATTACGAAAAGTGCTCAGTAAGACTTTGTCATTTGATTTTTGCTTGGCAATGATTTTTTCCTGCTCTTTCCTTAATGTTTTCAGCCTTTGCTCTAAGGCAATTTGTTCTTTGGTTTTGGCTGCCTGAATAACACCAATAACACGTCCTGTATCACTTAAGACTTGTCGTTCCAGCTTGGACTTACTGGGTGGGACATTATCAGAATAATAAACCTTTCCCTCAGAATCTACCCAGCGATAGGTTTTTGATTCAGCAGATACTTGAAAAGTCGTTGTGCATGAAATCAATGCCATACAAAAAAAGGAACGATAATTAATCATAGAATAAAAATATTTTAATACCATGGGGCGTTTTTCCTAGTATTTTAAGGTATTTCATTTAATGAGTGTAGCTCTTATCCGTGAGTGTATTGGTGAGATAGGAAGCGGATCAATGATCGCAAGATGCGCTTCGTGTCTCGGGACATCCTATATCTGACACCTTGGTGAAATGGCTGTTTAGGCATGTATCTGGGGTCTTAATGAAGAATCATCCAACCAGAGTGATTAATTGCTGCAAAGGCGGAATGATTAGCATTTTCGCCAGCTGCAAGCCAAGCAACACAATAAGCGGTGATAAATCAATGCCACCAATATCAGGAATCATGCGCCGACAAGAGACGAGTAATGGTTCCGTTAAACTATAAAGTAGATTTGACGCAGCATTAAAAGTACCAGGATTTAACCAGCTTAAAAGTGCCCGTGCAAAAACTGCAAACACAAATACATTGATCAGTAATGATACGAGTTGGCTAAATGATAATAACGCCAGTGCTGCAAAACTAAAGAACATGCCTTTTAAGGTTAGCACCAAAAAGTCAGAAATCATCTGCAATGACATCAACAATACGATAGATGAGGTGTCCAGTTTTCCCACCGCCGGTATATAACGGCGTAATAAACGGAGGGGTGGGTGGGTTATTTTTACCAGAAATTGTGAGATCGGATTATAGAAATCTCCACCAGACCACTGTATTAGAAAGCGCAGTAATACCGCTAAAATATAAAAGGAAAAAGCGGTGTCTAATAAAAAAATAATCGGGTTACTTAGATAGGAGGAGTCCACTAGTTATCCCCTAATTCTTTAGCCAGCTCAACTGAACGCTTGTGTGCAGCCTGCATTGCCTTACTGACTAAGCCGCTCAAGTCACCTTGATTAAAGGTGTTGATCGCTTGCTCAGTGGTTCCGCCTGGTGAAGTGACTCGAGCCCTTAGTTCTGCGGGTGACTCACTGGATTCCAGGGCTATTTTTGCTGCGTCTAATGCGGTTTGCTCTATTAATAAGCGTGCCGTATGTTCTGTCAGACCTAACTCCAGTGCTGATTTTTCCATTGCTTCCATGAGCAAAAAGAAATATGCTGGGCCACTGCCTGAAACAGCCGTCACCGCATCCAATTCATTTTCATCGTCAACCCAGATGGAAATTCCAACAGATCGCATGATGTTTTCAGCCAAATCATGCTGTTCATCAGAAACATTTTGATTAGCATGCAGTCCTGTTGCTCCCGTCTGTACTAATGCCGGTGTATTAGGCATACAGCGGACAATGGCTTTATCTGCCCCCAACCACTGACTTAAGCTGTGCTGGTTGATGCCGGCAGCAATTGAAACAATTAAAACATTGGCGAGCTTAAAGCTGGCAATAGACTCTTTAATCACTGCTGCAATTGCTTGTGGTTTAACCGCCAATACCACCACATCCACTTCTGCAATCAATGCATCATTTGTTGCAGAGGTATTCACGTGCATACTGGTTGCCAGGCTTGATAGTTTTTGCTGATCCGCATCGGCGACCCAGATTTGTTGTGCCGAATGGCCACTGGCAATTAACCCACTGATCAGGCTATTCGCCATATTGCCGCCGCCGATAAATCCAATTTTTTTTGTTTTCATTATTTAAATTATTTCCATAATACTTTTATTTAAGATAGGGGTATTTTACCAGTTTATCAATGAGTAGGTAGCTCAAAATAGCCCGCACTTTAAGCTGAAGCATCTCAAGGGGAGTCGGTTTTATTTGATCTATGCCCATCATCATGTGTACCCAGCAGAGTTAAAAAGGGCTCTATAACTCCCGCAGTACTTTCATGGGGGACTGGCTAACCACCGAGCGCGTTCCCCAAAAACCCGCCAGCCCAATAAACAGGGCAGAGGCAATGGGAAACAGCAAACACAGAGTCAGGTTAATATTAAAATCCATTTTTAACACAAAATGATATAAGGAAAAAATAACCAGCTGCGCCATCAATACCGCTAACAAACCTGCGATAAAACCCAATACACTAAATTCTATCCACTGTATTTTTTGTAAAAAGCGGCGTTTAGCCCCTAAGGTACGCATTAATACACCGGTATAAATACGCTCATCCAGTGTTGTTTGCACCGCGGCGAATAACACTAGAAATCCGGCAATTAAGGCAAAATATAATAAATAATTAATCGCAGCGGTCAGCTGGGTCAGAATGCGTTTAATTTGTTGCAATAATAAATCCACGTCCAGTAGCGTCATTGCCGGGTAATGTTTGAGTAGCTGATTCAATAAATCTTTCTTTTCTGCCGCTAAATAAAAACTGGTGATATAGGTATAGGCAAACTGGTCGATACTCCCCGGTGAAAACATCATATAGAAATTGGGCTTCATGGTATCCCAGTTAACTTTGCGAATACTGTCAACCTGTGCCGTTATCTGCTGACTGGCAATGGTAAATGTCAGTGTATCGCCGAGTTTGACCTTAAGGCTTTTTGCCAGTTTCTGCTCAATTGAAACCATGCCGGGTTTTCGCTGTGCCTGCCAAAGACCGGCAACAATTTTATTATCCTGAGGTGGCTTTTGTGTCCAGGTTAAACTGAGATCCCGGTGTATCGCACGTTCCCCCTGTGACTCTTTAGTCACTATTTGTTGTACCGGTATTGAATTAATGGCTACCAGACGACCTCTGACGACGGGATAGAAGTGACTGATTTTTACGCCCTGCTGCTTTAACTCCTGTTCCAATGCCTCTTTTTGGTCAGCAAAAACATTCAGTGCAAAGTGATTGGGCGCCTCTTCCGGTAAATGCTGCTGCCAGTCATTGATTAAATCCGTGCGTACGGTAAAGCTTAATATAATCGCCAGCATCGTGATGCTAAAGGCTAAAACCTGTACGGTATTCGATTGTCTGTTTCTGGATAAGCCTTGTAAGCCAAAACGCCAGGTCAAATTGACATGCGCCAATAATAAGCGAGTCGCCGTTAATAGCAGATAAACCAATCCCCCGATAATCAATAAGCTCAGCGCACAGGAGCCGATAATGCTCAGGGTCAGCTTTAAATCACCGGTATATTGGCTGATTAAGGCAAAGAGTAGGGTTAAAGCCAGACCATAAACCAGCCAGGCGCTACTGGGTAATGGCACCAGGTCACGGCGTAATATACGTAAGGGCGATACCTGTTTTAAGCGTAATAAAGGCGGCAAGGCAAAGCCAAATAACACCACAATGCCCATCATCATGCCAAATAAAACCGCCAGTATGCTAGGGGTGGCGACCTTGGCAGGCAATAGTTCACGCAAGGTATACAAGAGAACTTCCTGACTGACCCAGCCCAGTGCACAGCCTATGCTACTGGCAATCAAACCGAGTAATAAAAATTGCCATAAAAATAATTGCAGTACCTGATTTTGTTTATATCCCAGGCAGCGCAAAATAGCCGTACTATTAAAATGCCGCTCACTATAACGCCGTGTTGCCATTGCAATCGCGACACCGGAAATCAGAATCACCACAATACTGGACAAACCAAGATAGCGTTCCGCTTTTTTTAATGCAGAGCCCAGTTTTGGCCTATCTTCATAAACATCCATAATGCGCTGAGAAACAGTCACTTTTGGCTCTAGCCAGCGTTTAAACTTGATGATATTCTCTTCGGCTCCGGCAAATTGAAAGAAGCGGTGGACATGGCTGCCGGGCTGCAATACCCGTGTTGCCTCCAGGTCAGCGGCATTAATCATCACCCGGGGCGATAAGCTATATAAGTCCCCGCGTTTATCAGGCTCATAGGTGATTATCTGGCTAATGCGCAAAGCCTGCTCGCCGACTCTTAATGGGTCGCCTAATTTAAGTTTTAAGGCCGATAAAATTCGGGACTCTACCCAGGCTTCACCTGGTTTTGGCCCATGAAAAACCGTTTGCTCCTGAGCATAACTTTGCTGCCTTATTTTTAAGTAGCCATATAAAGGATAATTTGCACTGACAGCTTTTACCCCAGCCAATAAAAACTCATCATTTTCCATCAATACGCTGGAAAACTCAGTGCCCTGAGATTGCTTTAAGCCCAGATTATCCGCTTGCTGTAAAATATAGCCGCTAATAGGGTCAGGACTACTTAATACCAGGTCTGCCGCTAAAAATTCAGCCGCCTGATAGTTCATGCTGCGATTAATGCGATTCGCAAATAAACTGATCGCTGTTGAGCTTGCAACCGCAATGATTAAGGCCAGCATTAATAATGTTAATTCCCCGGAGCGACTATCCCGACGTAAAAAACGCAATGCCAGGCGTAAACCATTCATACAATACACCCGGATTTTAATTCAATAATACGCTCACAGCGCTGTGCCAGGCGTTGGTCATGCGTGACCAGAACCAGTGTGGTCTGGTTTTCTTTATTCAACTCAAACAATAGATTAATAATATTATCGCCTGTGCTACTATCCAGATTTCCTGTCGGTTCATCGGCAAACAGGATTTTCGGCCGGGTGACAAAGGCGCGCGCCAGTGCAACACGCTGCTGCTCACCCCCTGATAATTGACTGGGAATATGTGTTAAACGCTGGCTTAAACCGACGCGGCCGAGTAAATCGGTTGCTAAGGTTTTTGCCTTTTTATCTCCCGCCAGTTCCAGTGGTAACATCACATTTTCCAACGCATTCAGATTAGGCAATAACTGAAAGGATTGAAATACAAAGCCAATCGCCTTATGACGCAAAGCTGCGCGGCCATCTTCATCTAGTTCACTCATGGATTTGCCTAATATTTTTATCGTTCCCGAGCTGGCAACATCCAACCCTGCCAGTAAACTCAGTAAGGTTGATTTACCGGAACCCGACGCACCAATAATAGCCACACTCTCAGCAGATTTGATTCTAAAGGCTACTGATGACAAGATAGTCAAAGGGCCATTATGACTGTTGACTGTTTTATATAAGTTATCAACCGCTATAATACTGGCGTTATTTTTATCTATTTTGGAGTTCATTGATGTTTAAATTGTTATTAATCGGCATGATGCTGTGTCTCTCGGCAATAACACAGGCAAAGTCAATTGTTGTTTTAGGCGATAGCATCAGTGCCAGCTATGGCTTCGAGGTACAGCATGGCTGGGTGGCGATACTGGAGCAAAAGTTAACAAAAAGTCATCCTGATTATACTATGATTAACGCAAGTATTAGTGGGGATACGACAGCAGGGGGGCTGGCACGTTTGCCAATGCTATTAAAACAATACCAACCAGAAATTGTATTGCTGGAGCTGGGGGCTAATGATGGCTTGCGAGGGATGTCTTTAAAAGTGATGCAAAAAAACCTCTCCGCCATTATTAAGCAGGCTCAAAAATCAGGCGCACAGGTCTTATTGCTCAGTATGCGAATTCCCAGCAATTATGGCAGACGATATACTGATATGTTTTATGACAGCTATCAAAAAGTAGCCAGCAAACACAAAATCTCTGTCGTGCCCTTTATACTTGAAGATGTGGCTCTGGATAAATCGCAGATGCAACGGGATGGATTGCATCCAAATGCAAAAGCACAGCCGATTATTGCCAATCATATTGCACCTTATTTACTGCCTTTGTTGTAAAAATATTTGGCATCCTTCATTGCTCGGTCTACACTTTGAATTTCATTGACCCCGTCATTCCCGAAGTCTTGTATCGGGAATCTATGGTGCATAATGGATTCCTGCTAAAAACATGCAGGAATGACGAGAAAAAAGTGTAAACTACCTTCATGCTTATATGAAGGATGCCGTATATATCGCTGAAAAAGTCGAGCCATTCATTTAACTAAACACAAACAGCTCTTTAATCAATAATAGTCGCAGGAATGACTCTGGTCTCTTTCAATCGCCACATAAAAATCAGTAAAACACTCCCAAGAGTCAGTAACCCAAGCTGTAATGGCAACCTTCCGTGAAGTACAGTGATAGACAAAGAAAAAGTAAGCACTACCAAGAGCATTGCTTTGATCTTAGAAGCATGGGTAATTGTGCGGTCTTGCTCCCATTGTTGCAATGCCGCACCAAAGTAGCGATTATTAAGTAGCATTTTGTGAAACCGCGGTGAGCTATTGGAAAAACAGGCCAGCGCCAGAATTAAAAAGGGTGTCGTTGGTAAGATAGGCAATACCGCACCAATAATGCCTAGAACTATAGATAGCAGCCCACAAAGAATCAATAGATATTTTTTTATTTTTTTACGCATAAGTTTATATTGTTAGAGACAGAAACAACGTCAATGATTAGCTCTGGTGCACCATCATGACATCTGACTTTATAGCGGTATCATTGGACACTTACCAAGCTACCTCCCTCAAGATATAAGGATTTTCACAGTAAGCTTTCCGATAGATAAATACCTCTCTTAAAGATAGCATGTTTTTAAAATACCCCACCTCTTATTTCAAAATACCTGAGTTCAGGATACAAAGGTCACTTCTCATTATCCACTGGCATCTGAACGATGCAAAAGCCGTCATTCCTGCATGCCGTTAGCAGGAATCTATGTTCAACGTAGATTCCCGATAACGCTTGTGCCCACGCTTGACGGGTAGACTTCAGGAATGACGACCTTACCCAATCAAGCTGAGCACAAGCTTTACCTGCATTTACCCGTGAATAATGAGACGTTACATACAAAATAATTGAATGGCTGATTTATAGACGAAATGACTTGAAATTGATAGGATAAGGGGATTTGATATTGCTTTCAGCTGGATTGCTTCACTGAATGTTATACAAAAAAAGAAAAAAGTCACTTCAATTAACAAGATATTTCATCGCATGAATACAAAATATTTCAATCCTTACACCGACTTTGGGTTTAAAAAACTGTTTATTGAGGAGGGGAGTGAAGAGCTACTTATTGATTT
>DAOVWV010000019.1 GCA_030636485.1 Methyloprofundus sp. | reverse complement strand
CTTTTATTGTCAAATAAATTACTATTTTTGGTTCCATAAAACACCAAAAACAGAATACATTTATGCCCCACTAAATAGGTATAATACCTCTTCATTGTTAAAAAACCCGAATGACTTATGCTTACCTTTGATCGTGTATTCAAACGCTACCCAGATGCTGGAGACGCATTGAGTGATGTCAGTTTTCATCTTGATAAAGGTGAAATGAGATATTTGACCGGTCACTCGGGGGCTGGCAAAAGTACCTTGCTTAAATTAATCGCAATGATTGAGCGCAGTTCACGAGGGCAGTTATTGGTTGATGGGCAGAACCTAGGTCAAATGCGTGACAGGCAAATCCCCTTTTTACGTCGTAAGCTAGGGCTTATTTTTCAGGATTATAAATTATTATTTGATAGAACTGTTTTTGATAATGTGGCTTTGCCTCTGCTAGTGACAGGTATGGGGCAATATGAAATTGCTCGTCGGGTACGTGCTGCACTGGATAAGGTTGGGCTATTAGGCAAGGAAAATAAATATCCTCTGGCTTTATCGGGCGGGGAACAACAGCGCATTGGGATTGCACGTGCGGTGGTCAATAAGCCAGCAATCATTCTGGCAGATGAGCCGACCGGAAACCTGGATCCTGAATTGTCTGCTGAAATTATGCATTTATTTGAACAGTTTAAGCAAGTCGGGGTCACTGTTTTGATTGCCACACATGATATAGAGTTAATTAGCCGTTTTGATCATAAAATATTACAATTAGAGCACGGCAGGCTTATTAATCAACACGCATGAAATCAGTCAAACAAAATAAAGATCTTGGGGCTAATACACATAAATCGGTGCGACGGGGCAATGAGGGGCGTATCAGCAAGCTTTTGCAACGACATAAAGTCTCGTTAATGGCGAGTCTGTGGCGTTTGTTAGCGACCCCGTACACTACCGCTATGGCTGTGATGGTTATGGCAATCGCAATTACTTTGGCGGGTAGTTTCTATGTGTTGGTCAGTAACTCAGAACAGTTGGTTAATTCCTTGCAAACAGGCAAGCAAATTTCACTGTTTTTAGAGGGAGGCATTAGCGATCAGCAAGCCAGTAAGCTCGCTCAGGAATTGCGTGCTAATGAGCTGATAGAGCAGGTTACTTTGATAACAAAGCAGCAGGCATTAGCAGAATTTAAGCAATACAGTGGCTTTGGCGTTGCTCTGAATGCATTGGAAGGCAACCCGCTACCGGCGGTGTTACAGGTCTATCCAAAAGAAACATTAACGGAAGCCTATCAGCTAAAGCAATTAATGGCGCAAATGCAGAATGAAAAAGCCGTTGATATTGCCCAGATGGATATGGCCTGGGTCACACGCTTGCAATCCATTATCCAGATAGTCAGTCGAGTGGTGCTACTGCTGAGTAGTTTGCTGGCTCTGGCGGTGGTCTTTATTACCGGTAACACCATACGCTCAGAATTACAGGAACGGCATGACGAAGTGGTTGTCACTAAATTGGTCGGGGGGACGAATACCTTTATTTGTCTGCCTTTTTTATATGCCGGGTTTTGGTATGGCTTTATATCGGGTGTGCTAGCCTGGCTTATTATTTCTTTGATGCTACTTATGATTGATGGGCCTTTAGGGCAACTATCCTTACTCTATCAAAGCCAGTTCCAATTACACTTTTTAACGATTGGCGAGTCCGCTTTATTAATATTTTCTGCATCAGCACTGGGCATTATCGGCGCATTTGCAGTGGTGAGTCAGCAGCTTAGATTAGTCAAACCTGAGTAGTGTTGAAGATCGTTAACGCTGATTTTTAGCCTCTAGTTCCGCAATCACCGTATCTAATGAACCTGATTTTTTAATCATCTGGCTAAAGGTTTCGCGATTACTGATTACCAAACTGATGCCCTCTACTTTTAGGTCATAGATTTTCCATTGGTCATTGCGTAATATCATTGAGTAATTGATTTGTGCAGCCGCTTTACCCGACTGAGAAACAATGGTTTTGACGGTGGTTTTTTTATCATCTGCTTTTAGCTTTAAGGGCAAATAATCAATTGTCCAGTCATTAAACTGCTCGGTAAAGGTGGTGGAATAGGTACTCACCAATAGGTTTTTAAAGGCGGCGATAAAACGTTGTTTCTGCTGTTTATTCGCTTTGCGCCAATGCTTTCCTAAAACCAATGCTGACATGCGCACGGTATCCACGTTGGGGAAAATCGCTATATCAACGAAGTGGTGGACTGCGGTTTTGTCATCAATAAAGCCCGGCTCTTTTAATTTACCGAGTAAGGCATGGGATGCGTTTTCAATCACCAACTGTGGTGCCAGTAGTTTTTCAGTGGCAGCGGTGGCATGTGTACTGAGCAATAAGAAAAGTCCAAGCAATAAATAACGGGGAAATAATTGTGTCGTCATGGCAGTGAGTGTTTTAGTATGGGCTGTGTTTTCTATATAATGTTCATTATACTTCGCGCAGTCGTGACTGCGTGAAGTATATATAAGCGATCACTCATTTTTATGTAACTTCTCATTATCCACTGGTATTTGAGCTGTGAAATCCCGTCATTCCTGCATGCCGTTAGCAGGAATCTATGCTCAACGTAGATTCCCGATAACAGACTTCGGGAATGACGACCTTACCTTGGCTAGCTGAGCACAAGCTTTATCTGCATTTTTCCGTGAATAATGAGAAGTTACATTTTTCTAAATAAATACCATGAATAATAGCATTAATTTTCCAAATACACGTATGCGCCGGTTGCGCTATCATGATTTTTCCAGACGGCTGGTTTCAGAAAACCGGCTATCCTGCAATGACCTGATTTATCCTTTATTTGTGATTGAAGGTGAAAATAAAAAAGAGGCCGTTGCATCTATGCCGGGTGTTGAACGGTTATCGATTGATCTGTTGGTGCAGGAAGCGAGACAGTGCCATGCTTTGGGTATTCCTATGCTGGCCTTATTTCCTGTGACTCCCGCAGAGGTTAAGTCAGATGATGCGGCTGAAGCCTATAACCCTGATGGATTGGCGCAGCGAGCTGTAAGAGCGATCAAAGCGGCTTGTCCTGAACTCGGGGTGATGACTGATGTTGCCTTAGATCCTTTTACCTCGCATGGGCAGGATGGCTTGATCAATGCGCAAGGCTATGTGGTCAATGATGAAACAGTGGCGGTCTTGGTAAAGCAGGCGGTCTCTCACGCAGAGGCAGGAGCCGATGTGGTCGCGCCATC
This sequence comes from Methyloprofundus sp., assembly GCA_030636485.1. Classification (GTDB taxonomy): domain Bacteria; phylum Pseudomonadota; class Gammaproteobacteria; order Methylococcales; family Methylomonadaceae; genus Methyloprofundus. Next base: position 9,092 of record DAOVWV010000019.1, on the reverse strand, counting down.
TGACATGATGGATGGGCGAATTGGTGCCATTCGTGAAGCACTGGAGTCAGCGGGGCATATTAATACCCAGATTCTGGCTTATTCAGCCAAATATGCCTCGAGTTTTTATGGTCCTTTTAGAGATGCCGTTGGCTCTGCTGGCAATTTAGGTAAGGGAAATAAATTTAGCTACCAGATGGATCCGGCGAATTCGGATGAAGCCTTGCGTGAGGTGCAACTTGATTTGCAGGAAGGCGCGGATATGGTGATGGTTAAGCCAGGTATGCCTTATCTGGATATTATTCGCCGGGTCAAAGACGAGTTTGCTGTTCCGGTGTTTGCCTATCAGGTCAGTGGTGAATATGCGATGCTTAAAGCGGCAAGTCTTAATGGCTGGCTGGATGAGCGGCAGGTGGTGTTAGAGTCTTTATTGTCCTTTAAGCGGGCAGGTAGTGATGCCGTTTTAACGTACTATGCCAAGGCAGTGGCGCAGTGGCTACAGGAGCAACCCAAATGAGTTCAGTCGATCAGTATGCCGTTTTTGGCTCACCGATACAGCATAGCAAGTCACCGCGTATTCATAAACTCTTTGCAGAGCAAACAGGGCAGGCTTTAGAGTATCGTGCTGAACTAGTGCCAGCGGAACAATTTACAGCGGCAGTTAAAGCCTTTTTTGCGCAGGGTGGGCGTGGTCTTAATTGTACCGTGCCATTAAAAGAGCTCGCTTGGGATTATGCCGATAAATTGACGGAGCGAGCCGAATTAAGTAAGGCTGTCAATACCCTGGCATTACAGGAAGACGGGAGTATTCTGGGAGACAATACCGATGGTATCGGTTTAGTCACAGATTTAAGGCTTAATCATGCGCTTAGTCTAAAACAAAAAAGAATTCTGATTTTAGGCGCGGGTGGGGCAAGTCGTGGCATTATTGGGCCGCTGTTGGATCAGCAGCCTCAATTGATGACGGTTGCAAACCGCACCGTGGAAAAAGCGGTGGTTTTAGCACAGGAATTTGCTCATAAAGGCTCAGTGAGTGCTTGCGGTTATGACGATTTAAGCGGACAGTCGTTCGATTTAATCTTGAATGCCACTTCCGCCAGTTTAAGTGATGAATTACCGCCTCTGGTAGAAGGGCTACTGGCGGAACAGGGAAGTTGTTATGACCTGGCTTATGCCAATAAAGCCACTGCATTTGTGCGTTGGGGGCGTGAGCAGCAGGCTATTAAAAGCCTCGATGGCCTAGGGATGCTGGTTGAACAGGCGGCGGAAGCCTTTTACCTTTGGCGCGGTGTGCGCCCCGATACGACCCAGCTTATTCAATTGCTTGAGGCTGAGCGACAAGGTGTAGGTTAGAGAATGTTGCAGCAAATTTAAGGGCAGTTTTTTTGTTTTTTTTTCAAGAGTTTTTAAAATATGAAAAACCAGCGCGGTATCCCTTGCTTTGTAAGGTACAATAAGCCGTGAGTATCAGCATTATTATATGACTTCCCTTGGCACTTCTTTCAAGAAAGTTATTTTTACTTATGCTACTATTCGAGCGGGTCAAAAAGGTGTCGCAGAGCACTGCTTGAAGTGCCCGCAAACTTTTTTAAAGTATCTAATAGGGATTAAACATGACTGAAGTAATTTATTTGTTAACTATCTTGTATGCTACGTATGTTATTGATGATGTGATTGGTGATATGCACTTATTTGTATATACAACATTTTTAATCTTGATGTACTTGATAACCCTACGGGGTTAAGAAAGGAATTAACGTCAGGTTTTGGTTTTACACGTTCAGTAGTACTCACCTTGACAATACCCTTTAGAAAATAAGTACAGAGAGCAGTATGCATAACGGATTCATCCCAAACTGGGTATTATTCATTTAAGTATGCAAGTCGTTTGCACTTTGGATGCCTATCTAAAGTAAAAACACACAAACGTAGCTCTTATGAAGCATGTGTATGATGCATGCTTCATAGGGCTACATTTGCTAAATGCAATTTCTCATTATTCACTGGCGCGGAACAATACAGAAACCCGTTATTCCAGCGTACTACCCAGTCAAGCGTGGGCACAAGCTTTAGCAGGAACCTATGTTTCTAGCATGGATCCCCGATAAAAGACTTCGGGGATGACGAGTTCCCCTCCTCACAATAATGAGAAGTGACAGTATTACTTCCTTAAATCATCAAATAACCCCAAGCGCCAGTTACGCATTGCCAGCACCACTGTTGTACCGCTACGATGTGAGAGTGGTAGTGATGCATCATTGTGGTTAAGCATGTCAAACTCACGTGCCAATTGTGTCAGCTTACGCTGAAAAACGGCCATCGCTTCAGCACTCAACATACCATTAATAACAGTCAACTGCTCATCCTGTCGGGTAAACTTGGCGCTAAAAAAATCGGCTGCCAGCTTTTGCTGAAAGAATTGTTGAATGGGGCCGTTATCAATCCATTTAAAGTTTGTTGCAACCCGCAGTTTGATACGGTTATCAGGCAGTAAGTCAATCAGTTGCAGCCGGTCTAATACGGCAAGATAATGAATGCATTGGTGTTCCGAAAGATGGTAGTGTGCGATTAAATCTGCCATACTCCACTGATTTAGAATGCAGACGGTGATGAGTAGTAGCCCCGTATCGGAAGCAATTTCCTGTTCTTGCTGCAATGATAATTCCGATAGCCTCGCGTGTGAATGGTGGTGCATCTGTGTCACTAAGTCTGATATTTCCATTTCCAGTAGTTGACAGACTTTATCCAGTCTAGCCAGAGAAAAGTCCGACTGAGAAAATAAACGTTTGATGCTCGCTTCCGATAAATTGAGTTCCTTGGCTACATCGGCATAGGATAAGCCCTGTGCTTTGAGAGCGCGTTTTAAAGTATCAATCAGTTGTTTGGTTTGTGCCATTCTTGTTATTCTGTGTGTTTCATATCCTATGAAAAGTATTGCATATTAATACCTATAAGCCAAAATAATGCGACTTTTATTTTAAAGTAGCTTTAATTGTTTATTTTGACTAAGATTGCAGCATGACTTTTTTCGAGGCAGACAAAAATAATGAACTCACTTTATAAAACAACAGGGTTTCTTGCATTTATTGCGATGGTTTTTCTGAATGCATTTGTTGATTTAGGGCATAAAATCATTATTCAGAATACGGTGTTTAAAGTTTATGATGGCAGTACTCAGGTGGTTTTAACGGCGATTGTCAATGGTTTGATTTTATTGCCGTTTATCTTATTATTTACACCTTCAGGTTTTCTGGCGGATCATTTTAAGAAACCACAAATCATGCGCTGGTCTGCCGTTGCCGTGGTTATTTTAACGCTGTTAATTACGGCCTCTTATTATTTGGGCTGGTTTAAATTCGCCTTTGCAATGACCTTTATGCTGGCGGTGCAGAGTGCGTTTTATTCGCCTGCGAAATTTGCTTATATTCGTGAAATAGCCGGTAAAAACCACTTGGTGACTGCGAATAGCTGGGTGCAATCGGTGACGATTGTTGCTATTTTATTAGGCATGTTTGTGTTCTCGGTGCTGTTTGAACAAGCACTGGGTGCACAGTTATACACCACTGAAGCGGATATTATTCAACGTATTGCACCGATAGGCTGGCTATTGGTTTTGGGGGCTGTGATAGAGTTGTATTTTGCCTACCAGCTACCGACCTTAGAGACTCCCACTAATGTGCAAGCTTTTAATTGGTCGCGCTATCTAACTGCACGAACGCTGTACAGCAATATAAAATTATTGCGTAATGATTCCGTTATCTGGCTGTCAATAGTAGGCTTGTCGGTATTCTGGGGGGTGTCGCAGGTTGTATTGGCTACCTTTCCGGCGTTTGCCAAAGAAATATTGGCGATTGATAATACCATCGTGATCCAGGGTTTACTTGCCTGCTCAGGGCTTGGGATTATTGCAGGCTCTATGCTGGCGGGTAAAGTATCTGATAATTACATTGAAACGGCGATGATCCCTCTCGGGGCGGTGGGTATCGTAGGGAGTTTATTTCTCCTGCCTCAAATATCATCAACTTACTGGCTGGCAGCAGACATTCTGGCCTTTGGTTTTTTTGGTGGCCTGTTTATTATTCCACTTAATTCGCTGATTCAGTTCCATGCACGGGGGGAAGATTTAGGCACGGTGATTGCTGGTAACAACTGGGTACAGAATGTGGTGATGCTGGCTTTTCTGGCGATCACGGTTGCCTTTTCGCTTGCAGGCATCCATAGCCAGGTATTGCTGAACTTATTGACTAGCGTTGCTTTGGTCGGGGCTATTTATACCATCTGGAAACTGCCACAGTCTTTGGTGCGTTATGTGTTCGGCGTAGTATTTTCCAGTAAATACCGGATTAATGTTCAGGGGTTGGATAATATGCCATCACAGGGTGGGGTGTTGATGCTGGGGAATCATATTAGCTGGCTGGATTGGGCAATGGTACAAATTGCGAGCCCGCGCCCGGTGGGTTTTGTGATAGAAAAGAAATATTACCAACGCTGGTATTTGGCGTGGTTTTTAGATCTTTTTGGGGTGATCCCCATTTCCAGCAGTGGCAGCAAAGGGTCACTTGAGGAGATTAATAAACGCTTAAAGCTCGGTGAAGTGGTGTGTCTCTTTCCAGAAGGTTCAATCAGCCGCAATGGTCAGTTAGGTGAGTTTAAAAAAGGTTTTGAACGCTGTGTTGAAGGGGTGGAAGGCGTGATATTGCCTTTTTATTTACGTGGCTTGTGGGGAAGTCGTTTCTCTCGCTCCAGCGATAACCTGCAATCATTACGCCAGACCAAAGGCTTACGCCGGGATGTGATTGTTGCGTTTGCTGAGCCGCTAGCGATTGAATCGACAGCCCCTACAGTGAAAAGTGCCGTGTTTGAGTTGTCTATCCACACATGGCAGATCTACAGCGATGATTTACCGACGATTGCACATGCCTGGATTGATCGCGTTAAGCAAAATGCGGGGGCGGATTGCCTAACGGATATTCAAACCAATACCACGATTTCACGGCGCAAGGCATTGGTGGCGGCGTTACTTTTTTCACGTCGGTTTAAAAAGCAAAGCCCGGAACAAAATATTGGCCTTTTATTGCCGACCAGTAGTGGCGGTTTACTGGCTAATATGGGGGCTTTTATCAGTGCTAAAACAGTGGTCAACCTTAACTATACGGCCAATATCACTGCGCTACAATTAGCGGTCAATAAAGCCGATATAAAAACCATTTATACCTCGCGCAGGTTTATCAGCAAACTGGTACAAAAAGGCGTGCAACTTGATACTTTATTGGCACAGGTCAACCCTGTTTATCTGGAAGATATTAAAGACAGTTTTAACAAAACAGAGAAACTACTGACTTTAATCGCTAGCTACCTGTTACCAACGGGGCTATTAATTTCTACATTTGGTAAGCACGCTGACATACATCAGACAGCGGCCATTTTATTTTCCAGTGGCAGTGAAGGCGAGCCTAAAGGTATCGCACTTAGCCATAAAAATATTATGGGAAATATCAAGCAGGTTTCTGATGTTATGGACACCCGCGATGATGATGTTATGGTGGCCAATTTACCGCTATTTCATGCCTTCGGTTTAACGGTGACAGGCTTGCTGCCTATGGTTGAAGGTGTGCCCGCTATTTGTCATCCCGACCCGACGGATGTACTCAATATAGCCAAGGGCATTAGCCGATATCAGGCAACTATTTTCTGTGCGACATCCACTTTTTTACGTTTTTTTAATAAAAATAGTCGCATTCATCCATTAATGCTGGATTCATTACGTATTGTGATCGCAGGGGCTGAGCGGCTTAATCCGGAAATACGTGACAGTTTTACGCTTAAATTTAATAAACCGGTCTATGAAGGCTATGGTACGACCGAAACAACCCCGGTTGCCACTGTCAATATTCCTGATCGTATTGCGGCTAACTGGAGTATTCAGGCAGGCGCTAAAAAGGGGACGGTAGGCATGCCGCTGCCAGGCAGCAGCGTACGTATTGTTGATCCTGCTACGATGGAATGTCTGGCAACAGGTGAGGATGGCCTGATCCTGATTGGTGGTACCCAGGTTATGCAAGGCTATTTAAATGATGCGCAGAAAACAGCGGAGGTGATCGTCGAAGTTGATGGGCATCGCTGGTATAAAACGGGGGATAAAGGCCATTTGGATAAGGATGGTTTTCTGGTGATTGTGGATCGTTACTCACGCTTTGCCAAAATTGCTGGAGAAATGATTAGCCTAGGCGGGATAGAAGCGAGTATTATCCCGGCACTGCCTGAAGATATTGAAATTTTAGCGACAGCAATACCCGACGACAAAAAAGGCGAAAAAGTGGTATTGCTATACGCAGGGGACATTGACGAGTCTGAACTTAAAGCGTGTATTGCTAATTCCGGGCTTAATAGCCTAATGATGCCTGGCTTAATGATTGCGGTTGAGGCAATTCCTAAATTAGGCAGTGGTAAAAGTGATTTTAATGCCGCGAAACAGATAGCGATGGCTATATAGCAGGCTGAAATCAATTATTGGCGTAAACAGTGGCCGTCCAGCGCATTATAAATAGCCGTGGGCTGGTTATGTCGATGAGTCATACCCGGCAGAATAAACATATCGTTCGAGAGCAGATTTTTACGTACCGCTAAAGCGGAGCGGGCGGGGGGCTGTTGACTAATATTTGCGCTAGTGGAAACAATGGCGCCACCATAGTGTAAGCATAATTGCTGTACTAGTGGGTGGGCACTGACTCGTACAGCAAGGGACTGATGTGTGCCCTTTAAATAATTGGGAACCCAGGGCTGTGCCGGTACAACCCAGGTAATAGGGCCAGGCCAGCTAGGCATCATACGGTTTAGCATATCTGGGCTGGGGCTGATAAAGGGCAATAATTGGGTAAAGTCCGCAGCAATCAGAATAAGCCCTTTGTGCATAGGGCGCTGTTTAAGCTGCAATAAGTGCATGACTGCGGTTTCATTTAACGGGTCGCAGCCTAGCCCATAAACGGCTTCGGTAGGGTAGGCAATCAGTTTTCCCTGGCGTAATGCATGGCTGGCCATGCGTATTTTAAAATGTGAATAAGTTACCATCGTCTTAAGATTGTTTTTTTGCGTAGTAGAGTAAGCTGAGACCTATCAGTATAAAGGGTATGCTTAGCATTTGTCCCGTGCTGACCCAGAGGTGAGTCTCGTAGTTTACGAGCTTGACCTTATAGAACTCCAAAATAAAACGGGCACTAAAAACAAGGATTAAACACCAGGCGCATAAGCGGCCATTAAAGTCGAAAGTCTCACTCTTTTTATAAAGATACAATAAAAAAAGAAATATACCTATATAGCTAAAGGCTTCATACAGTTGTACGGGGTGTCTGGGGGTATTATCCAGCCGCTTAAAAATAACAGCCCACGGCACATTGCTTGCTGTTCCGGCAATTTCCGAATTTAGAAAATTACCGATACGTATCAGACCGCCACTTAGTGCGGAAGCCATTGCCGCTCTATCCAGAATCCAGAGGTAATTAAAGCTGGCTTTACGCTGATAGATATAGAGTGCAATCAATACCCCTATAACACCGCCATGACTGGCTAGACCGCCCTCCCAGATCGCAAAAATCTTTAATGGTTCGGCAAAATAATAGCCAGGGTTATAGAAAAAAACATGGCCTAGTCTGGCACCCATGACTATCCCTGCAATAGAGTACCATAGCAGGTGGTCTACATCTTCGGTTTTACCGAGTTCACGCCAATAAATCCAGTGCATAAGAATATAATTGCTCAGCAGGGCAAGGGCAAACATCGCACCATACCAATGGATGCGGATATGCTTAAAACTGGCCAAAACAGGATCAAAGTCCCAAATTAAGTAATTCATCTGATGAAAGTCGTTGAGTGGAAAGGTTTTAGCTAAGGTTTTTACTATTCCACGGAAAAATCCACAATATCTTTTAGCATAATATTCATTTTCTCGGCAAAAGCATTCAGTTCTGGATTGTTCGAATCAGTGGGCATGAGATGTGTACGGACAATGGTTTTTCCGTTATATTGATAGGTGACGACATTACAGGGCATGAAGCGTACCGCATGGGGAGACATCAGCAAGAGTGTTTTTGCATGTGTCAGGTTACAAAATTGCACGGTATCATACTCAGGAAAATTCTGTGTACCACGCTCACGAATAACCTTGCCTACGCGACTATGTCCAGTGATTCTAAAATTATGCTCCGAAATGGCAATTTCTAATTCGGCCAGTACATCATCATAAGGTTTGTCGGTTTCTGCCTGATAGAAAGGAATAAACTCGCCTTTTGGTTTTTGAGCACAGCCACTTATTATCATCAGGCTGGTGATTAAAAAGAACAGTAGGGGCTTTTTGATGCTTAATAATGTCATGCTTAATTTTAACATTTGTAAATTAACAAACCAAAATTACTGATGCTTGTATGTGTTTTAGCCAGTGGCATAGTAGAATTACGCCATGAATAAACAAATGAAAGTATCTGGCGTTGTCCTTGCCGGAGGCCTGGCAAGGCGTATGAATAAACAGGATAAGGGCTTAGTCTCTTTTAATAACAAGCCGATGATTAGCTATGCTTTGCAGGCCATTGCACCTGTTGTGGATGAGTTACTGATTAATGCCAACCGTAATGTTGAACAGTATCAGCAATTTAACTGCCCTGTTATCAGTGATGCAAGTGACGATTTTGCCGGCCCATTAGCCGGTGTTTTGGCGGCTTTAAATACCTGTCACAATGAATTATTACTTGTAACGCCTTGTGATTCTCCTTTTATGAGTAGCACTGGTTTACAGGCTTTACTCGCTGAACACCAACGTAGCCAGGCAGATATTGCCGTGGCGTTTGATGGTGAACGGATACATCCGGTTTTTATGGTCATCAAACGTTCGCTTAAAAACAGCTTGCAGGATTATTTAGCGAGAGGGGAGCGTAAGATAGACCGCTGGATTGAACAGCATAACTGGGTGAAAGTGGATTTTAGCGCCCATCCTGAATTTTTCTCTAATATTAATACCCCGGAACAATTGGCCGAACTGACAACTAAGGAATGAAAATGCAACCAGAAATGACAAATGCCGGTCTCAGTGTGGCTAAAGCAGTCGTGGGAGTCGATGAAACAGG
>DAOVWV010000007.1 GCA_030636485.1 Methyloprofundus sp. | reverse complement strand
GCATCCAGTGACATGACCTACCAACATATGTTGCAACTGGCTATCGAGGTGCTCAAGGCAGATTACCCCGTAATTGTGGATGCAACGTTCCTGCAACAACAGCAACGCAAACTCTTTTCACAACAGGCTGAACGACTCCATATTCCATTTCTAATGGTTAGCCCTCAGGCCGACAAAGAAACTTTATTAAAACGCATTAAGCAACGCGCTGAACAACAGGACAATGTTTCAGAAGCGGATCAGGTCGTACTGGAAAATCAGCTCGGTAAGTTGCAGGCTTTAAGCAGCGAAGAGCTAAAAGACAGCATTGCAATTGATACTGAGCAGGCTGAACAGCTATCCAGCCTCTGGGAAGTTCTGGATGGGCGCGGCCTATCATGCAATTAAGGAATAACAGTAACTCCTCATTATCCACTGGCACCTGAACTATGCAAAATCCGTCATTCCTGCATGCTACCCAGTCAAGCGTGGGTACAAGCTTTAGCAGGAATCTATGCTCAACATGGATTCCCGATAAACAGACTACGGGAATGACGCGCTGTTTATCTGCATTTTTCCGTGGATAATGAGAAGTTGCGAGTAACAGTCCCCATATCACTGAATTTCTTATCAAAACTCATAAAAAGCACTCAGCCCCACCACATGGGCATTATAATCCGGGCTAGTGTTTCCCAAACTCAGCACTTCATCAATACTATCAGGAGAGATATTGTCCAGTGCATAGTCATCCGTGATAAAAAACTCGTATCGGTAACTCAATTGCAAACGCATGTTTTCCATTACGCGATAATTAGCGCGTAGATTTAAACTGTGTAATTTTGTTTTTAAATCCGCGAGTGGGTCAGCATTCAGTTCGCTTCCTTGCTGGGTATCCGTCTCTGTTAATGCGTCTGAATAAGTATAATCAAGCTGCAAATCCAACATATTCCTGACCACATTCCAATCTACCCCGGCACCGACAGTGTGAATTTTATCCTGCGTCTCGACTTGCCAGTACTGCTCATCATCGCGAGGCAGTAATAGTTCTGCATTTGAAAAACGCTGATAACCCGCTTGCTGATTCTGAAAATATTCGTAAGAATAAAAACTGTATAAACCAAGACCTTCATTCATTGAGTAATTAAGATCGACAGTACCGCTAAAGCTATCTGCCCCCGTCAATCCTAGCTCACTCTGATCATAATCATCGTGACTGTAATGACCGTTAAAGCCAACACTTAAAGGCGCCAAGGGAATCCAGTTTAAAGCAAAGCTGAGTTTATTGCGCTTTCTATCCGCCAGATTAAATTGCCTGATTAAAGGGTCATTCTCAAAGCGTACCGATTCGGGAACCGTTGCTAAATACTGTGGCGTATGACTCTGCAAATATAAAGCGCTGCCATGATAATCAGAGGCATTACGCGCAATATATTCATACTTAAACCAGCCATTAAGCCTATTCATAACGCTGCTCGCCAATTTAATATGCGCATTATGCTCATCAGTATGCTCGACTTCAGCATAATCTCTATCATTACGCTCATAAGCATAACCTACACTAAGCTTGTTTCTTGCTAAAAACCGATAGCCGGTATCAATTTTAAAACGATGTTGCTTGCGCCCATAGCTTAAATTTTCACGTATGGTCTGGCTGTTCAGTTGGGTAATCTGGTTTTCTGAATCATTTCTAAGCACTGCATAATCATCGACAGGCGTATCATTATCTCGTTGATCATAGGTATAACTACTGCGAATATCGACATTTTTTATCGGCACGGTGGTAAACATTAAATTAGCGTGTAAGGTTTCCGCTTTTGCATCTGCATCTTGCCTGGGCACTGGACTATCCACCGATAATAAAGGATTGACCGTGTACCCTAGATACGGGTTATCCTGAAGCATCAATCCATAAGAAAAACTGCCATTAATCCGGGTTCTGGAGGCCAAGCGGTAAGCCGCAGATAAACTGATTTTATGCGCCTGATTATCGGGGGCTGTTGATAAGCCGCCCACATCATCCAGGTATCCTGAGGATGATGGAAGGCGTGATTGGTATGGATTTTCCCAGCTAAATGAATCAATATGATTATCAAAAAGAGATAAGTGGTACCCTAACTGAAGCTGCCCTTTTTCACCGTTAAATGCGACTTGCATATCGACATCATTGGTTTCCTGATCAATCGGTTTGGGCGCAACAATTGCTAAAGGATTAAACCCCGAAACGCCCATCACTCCACCGCTTGCTTCCAGGCCGTCTTTATCTTCATGCTGATAGACTAGCTTAACATTCCATTGCTTGCTTAAATTCAGCATAAAACCACCGTTATACTTGCGTCGTTCTGTGCCTATATCAACATTTTTCAGACTATCATTCAGCAAGGTCATACCCGGCGTAGTCGCACCTCGTACCCAGTTATCCGGCAAATGCAAATCATCAGTCCCTACCCCTTCAAAAGGCGTTCTCGCCCCCACTAATTGATTATGTGGTAACTGGTCATAGGTAAAAAATAGCTTATAGCGACCTTGATGCCCATACACCGCATTGACAGAGCGGGAGTCTAGCCCTAAGTCCGTTCCGCTGATACCCCAAAAGCGTGCCGTTTCACTGTCATAAGCATCCCGGTGTTGTATACCAAAGTTACCGATGACATAGCCACCTTCTTTATTCAATCCTGAATATTCACCAAATTGCTGCGAACCACTACTATTGTAAAGCCCCCCTAGTTCAATATAGCTATCAAAGCTATATTCCTCTTCCGAGTCGCCTGCTTCATCTTCTAACATAAAACCATCGTCATCCTCCAGCATAAAATCATCGTCTTCTTCTGCATTGGCAATAGAAATACTTAATATGGCGATAACAAAAAATGATGTAACGATGCTTTTTCTGCTCATAATTTATCGGTCAAACCGAACGCCGGAAGGATGATTTGAGCCATGGATGTTGCTATGGCAATTTAGGCAGCTTTTCGCCAAGAGCCGACTTTGCCCCCCAGTAGAGGAAACACCACGACCATCATACAGTGCATTGGTATGGTATGACTCAACGCCAGAGTGACATTGCTGACATAGAAAAGGAGCGCGGTTATTCAATAAGGCGGGCTGTGTGGAGCCATGTGGAGTATGACAAATACTGCAATCTTCCTGAGCTGGCGGGTGCTCCCATAAGAATGGACCGCGCTTTTCAGCATGACAGCGATAACAGGTTTCATTGAGAGTATTCTCAACCAATAATTTCTCACCGCTCGTGCCATGCGGGTTATGACAGTCTGAACAAATCGTTTTTGCTTCCTTAATCGGGTGACGTGAACGCCTAAAAAGTTGCGCACGCTGTTCACCATGACAAGTAAAACAGACATCTGCCTGATTTTTTCGTATTAAGACATTATCTTTTTTGCTATGAATTTTATGGCAGGATACACAGGCTAAATCTGCAAACTGATGCTGACTCCCTTGCCAGTGCATACGCAAGCCTTGCTGATGACAATTAAGGCATTGCTGGTTCTGCTGTTCAACCGGGGTATTGCTTTGCTGCCCAAAAACCACTGTGGGTGATGGTTTATTTCCACCCTCCAGCGGGCTGGGAATATGCTGCGGACTAGCACCATGACAGCTTTCACACTGGTGCTGTGCAGAGGGCGTATTAGGATCGGCCTGTTGCCCATGTGGGGTTTGATAAATCAGCGTAATGGGCAACTCATCATGACATTTAAGACAGCTTGCAGCCCCTCTTTTTGCATATTCAGGCTCAGTTTCTATAGCATCCGCACAGCTAAGAAAGGAGAGTAATAATAAGGGAATAAACAGGCAATATTTTTTTATCATAACAAGGGGTTATTCAGAAGTTAACGCATGAGTCCTGCTAATATTGTAACAATGGCATTCCAATGCCTTGCATCACGGGACGCAGAACCTCACTACCATTAAGTTAAGCGGATGTGCATCAGGCTCCCGAAAGATGCGCTTCGTGCCTCAGCACATCCTATGTTTCTCACCTTAACTTAACGGCAGTAACGTAGAGCGTGGGAACGAGAGATCCAACTCGGCTTACTGCTTAACAGCAATAAAATCAGTTTTTCCCTGATCCAAGGAAAAGGTATGTAGAAAAGAAACATGGTGATGGCGGCCTGGAGTGTATTCATCATGAATAGCGATACCAAAGCTATAGACTTTTCCCGCAACAATATCTTTATAATGCGGTATATTAGGTGATAATTTCCGGCTTAACTCGACTGTCCATAAGCCATTTTTTAGTTCGGCGACTGCGGTCACCTGAGGGGATTTATTTTCATGCCGCTTGTCTAGTATATAAGCATCAACGGTCTTAACTGTTTGTCCTTTATTTAACTTAGCCTGCCAATATTCGGCAAAATATCCACCAGCCAATAACTTATCCAGCTCTGCTGCGGATTTATAATTTTCGCCTCCCCCTTTACGGGTTAATTTGCTACGTGATTTTGACAGATAAATACTTATATTCTTATCATGGGGGGCACTGCGCATATGCGTGGCATCGTCATGACAGGCAGCCCAACAACCCGCACGCGTTACTCCTTTTACATGACCATCATCAAACAGTATGGTTACTTTAGACTGATCCTTTGCCATTTTATGGCTAACAGCATGCCCCGACTCTTCCCAGGCAAGTTGAATATAAAAGTGACTATCGTCATATGCCGTTTTAACCTTAACATCGACGTAGCCACGTTTACCGGCAATGGGATCTGACTCCAGTTTCTTGCCCGAAACAATCAAATTCCCCATCTCTTTTTCTTCGCCCTGATGGCACTCCCGACAGCCCTTGCCTTTACGAAAGTTTTTTGCCCCACCATGATCAGATTTTGTTAAAAGCCATTCCCAGGAAGCTTGCCCCGGATAAAATAAAGTCATTTGTTTAGCTTCAGCCTTGCTCCAGTCTATTGCATACACTGATAGGCTAAAATGAAATAAAAATACACAGGAAATTATTTTTTTTATTATTTTCATACTTTTTTCCTCTCTTTATTATCAATACCTTAATATCACTCGCAATAAACCAAGAGACTTAACAGTTCATCACTATACTCTATAACACAAAACCTTCTTCCTCACCCTCACCTTCGTCCTGCTCTTCTAATTCTTTATGTAATGGCTTATGTGTAATTCCTTTATGACAATCTATACAGGTTTCACCATTTTTCTCTGCATCCCGATGTTGAATTTGCGCCCGGCGTTTTTGTAAAGAAGGATCCATTGCACTTTTATTATGGCAGGAACGACATTCACGTGAGTCGGTTTCCTTCATTGTCTTCCAAACACGCTTTGCCATTGTCAAGCGTTTAGCCTCAAATTTTTCCGGTGTATTAATACTGCCAATCAAATGATGATAGATGTGCGCACTCGCTTTTAATTTAGAAATAACTAAAGGTATAAACGGTTTTGGCACATGACAATCATCACATTCAGCACGTACACCCGTGCGATTTTGATAATGTGATGCTTGTTTATATTCCTGATAAATCGTGGCTTTGACATAATGACAAGAAATACAAAACTCTAGATTATCAATCTTATCTATAGCGACATTAAAACCTGTAATTAATGTACCACCCAGCAGAATAAAAAATACAAGTATATAGGCTTTATAACGCATTGCTAACAGACCTTATCTGAACTTTATTAAAGTAAAAGAAAGTTCTTCCAGCAGAGTTAATGCGACTGCATACACCAGTAGCATCATAGGGGGCATGAATAGCCCGAACCTTGACAGAAAAACCACAAAGGTCATATTATAAGTGAAAAATACAGCTAAATCTTCAGTTTTTGATCATTCAGAAAAAACTGTTGTTAATGTAACTCTAGGAAAAAACACTATTTTATGGGTGATAGAATGCACTATCAAACTAGCGCTCTTCTAAATGGGAAACCGAAAATATAAGGTCTTCAAATGAATCTAATGACATTTCTACGTCATATGTTGCATCGCCCACGTTCACGAAAGGAATCCTTAACACCCCTTCCTCACCCGAATAACTTGCGACAGTCTCATTAGCAGAAAAATAGGCGGCTAAATCATTAATGTCATCGTTACCTAATGGCCCAACGATTGCCGACATCAGAGGGTCAGTTATTTCCCCTGACTTATATTTTAATAGCTGAGAAACAAGGTACGCCTCTTTCTGACCTGCTATATTAGGAAATTGCTCACTGCTACTCAGGCCATAAGTCCCATGACAGGCAGAACATTGCGTACTCAGTGCACGGCCATTCTCTATATCACCCTCTGCCTGAGCAGTGCTTATTAAAGCAATACTACTACAAACCAATAAACCAATCATTTTTCTCATAACCATCCCCTTTACAACGTGTAATATTTATTATTATTTAGCTCATCTACTGTATAGCAGAAGGCCCTCTGACTTGTTCCATAAGATTATTATCCCAGTCACCTTCAACAACTATATGGGCTGCAGCACCTAGCTGGATAGCCTGAATTAAATTATGATTGAGGTACACATAGGTTCCTGGCTGCTTGAATGTATACAGTGCAGCAACGGCACTTCCGCCTGGTATAAACCAGGTTTCACGATCAGTGACGGGATCATCATTAAATGACCCGCCCTCCCAGACAAAGTCCCCATGCCCGCCAATTAAATGAGGCCGACTGTCTTCATTCCCTTGCGAATGAATCAGCAGTACCTTCTCACCAACTTTGGCCGTTAAAGCATTTGCGCCGGTCATAGACCCAACAGAGCCATTGAAAACGGTATGACTGGGTATTAATTTTCTCATCTGTTGCAGGACATCCGGCATGGAATCTAAAGTAGAGGTATATTGTATATAATTGCCTTCTTCATCTTTGGGAAAGTAAAAGCCTTGCTCACCAATGTAGTAAGCTTTATCATAGCTAATAGGGTTTCCTTGATCATCTCTTAGGCCATCTCGCGGCAACACCATAATCGCGCCACTCAAACCCAACGCAACATGCAGAGGAATCATCACACCTCCCGGTGCGCAATGATAAATAAAGACACCTGTTTTAATCGCTTTAAATCTTAGGACGACCTCTTGACCCGGGGCAATTTTAGTAAGCGCTCCTCCACCTAAAGCACCCGTTGCTGCATGAAAATCAACATTATGTGTCATCGTATTAGTCATTGGATTTACCAATGTCAATTCAACATAATCATTTTGATGAACAACAATCATAGGACCAGGAATAGAACCATTAAAAGCCATGACATGAGCAGTCAAGCCAGGTTCAATCTGCATTTCTTTCTCTTCAACAGTCATCCTAATCTGAATGACCCTGGGATCACCCACAACAATCTGTGTATGCTCGGGTAACAAGGGGGGGGCAACAAGCTGTTGAGTGACCCGTTCCACACCATCAAGCGAGGTATTAGGTATTTCAGCTGATTGTAGTGCCTGAGAATAAATGCCTATCCCCAAAAAAGCACCGAGTGAAAAAATAAACTTATTCATCTTTATTATCCAGTAAAGGTTTAAAAAAATGAGTTAATTTCATAAAAAATTATCTCACGCCCTTCATCCTGAAATGCTGACCAAAGTATCGTTCCGCATAAAGAAAAACTAAATATATAACGTGGTTTTTAGTTTATCAATAAGTTCAGCTTAATAAAAATATTTTCATCTGTCAAAATAATTAGAATATATTAATATAATAAAATTATCGTCAGGAGAGCCTACAAAAAAACCTTTTATATTAAAAGGTTAAAATGCAGCATACTTTAGAAAATGGCTATAAATAACGCTGAAAATAAAGAATGATGAATAAGCCATCATGTAAAATAATTTTGGCAAAAACAATTAAATGAGCTATATAATTTGCTTTAGCTGGTGTACAAAAAAATCTATTTCTTGCCGTGTGTTTGCCTGACCCAGGCTGACTCGAATAGCTGATTTTGCAAGTTTTTCTTCTATCCCCATTGCCATTAAGACATGACTGGCAGACTGCTCACCACTCGCACATGCCGAGCCACTTGATATAGCAATGTTTTGCCTATCTAGCTGCATTAATAGCATTTCTCCAATACAGTTTTGTACGCCAAATTGCACCGTATTAGCGACACGCTCACTGTCCTGAGCGAATACTCTCACTTGCGGTAAATCCTGCAATTTTTTCTCTAAATAGAGCCTTAATTGCAAACAATGCTGTTGCCGCTGCTCTAATTCTGCACAAGCCAACTCTGCAGCCTTACCGAAACCGACAATTGCAGGTACATTTTCTGTCCCTGCTCTATAGCCTGCTTCTTGCCCTCCCCCGGTTAATAGAGGGTTTGTCAGGTATTCAGTGGATGAGATTAAGGCACCACACCCTTTAGGCCCATAGATCTTATGACTGGAAAGTGACATCAAATCCACCCCTAAAGCTTGGAAATCAATGGATATTTTACCGGCAGCCTGCACTGCATCAGTATGCACTAAAATACCTTGCTGCTTCAGCATTGCACTGAGGCAAGCAATATCTTGAATAACACCGGTTTCATTATTAACCAGCATAAATGAAGCAAGATCAAATGGCTTATTTAACTGAGAGAGTGCTTGTTGGTCAATATAACCCTGCTCAGTGATACCGATTAATTCAGCATCAACTGATTGTAGAATTGAGGGGTGCTCAAATGCAGAGGTCAATATATTCGCTTGTGGTAGCCCCCCTTTTAGAGCCAGGTTATTTGCTTCGGTTCCACCACTGGTAAAAACAACCTGCTCAGGTCGCGCATTAACGAGCTGAGCCACTTGCTCACGGGCAGTATCAATGGCACTGCGTGACAAGCGGGCTAATTTATATAAACTAGACGGATTGGCATAGTAATGATCAAAAAAGGGTAGCATAACTTGCAACACCCTATCATCTATCGGTGTTGTTGCGTTATGATCAAAATAGATCATGACCTATGATTCCTAAATTACTTTATCGCCATTGCAACCGTATCTACACTGTTAAAATGCACAACCTGTTGGCCATCAGCATTCTGAGTATCACACTCTTTTGCATCTGTCTGTTGCAGTAATTCGCCTAAAGAAATACCTTCCAGGTACTCACTGACAGTCTCACTTAAACCCATCCATAAGTCATGAGTTAAACAAGGCTGTCCATCCAGGCAATTGCCCTTTTTTTCGCAATTAGTCAGATCAACCTGCTCATCAACAGCCAGAATAATTTCAGCGATACTTATTAAATTCACTTCACGCCCCAGCTTATACCCTCCCCCAGGGCCTCTGACACCGACCACTAAACCGGCACGGCGTAAGCGAGAGAATAATTGCTCAAGATAAGACAAAGAAATGGTTTGTCGAGTTGCAATATCAGTTAATGTTACGGGCTTCACTCGACTATGAAAAGCAAGATCCAGCATTGCTGTCACTGCATAACGCCCTTTAGTAGTTAATCGCACAATAATTTCCTATTAAATGTAAGTTATTTAATATGTTAATAAAACCCAGTAAAATAGTCAAGTATTATTATCAAGCAAAAACACCAATACCATATAAAAACAATGGTTTTAGACTTTATAAGTTATGCAAACACTATCTCATTATTTTTTAGCAGCCTAGCTTGCAAGCACCTCAGAAGTATGCTTGCAGCACCTTGAGTGGACTTTTCTTACGCATAAGAGTGGCTTAAAGCTCTCTATTGAAGCCGCTTTAAAGACGTCCGTTAGTGGCAATGCAGGCAATATTATCGGCAACGAAGGAGTGTAGGTTTAATCAAGCCTGACCAGAGATGATTTCTCTCTTAGCCTTAAAAACATCTATTGAGCACGAATTTTATGGGGAGCTGTACGTAAAAATCCAGGGATGGGTATTATTTATCCAATTCACAATTATCCAGACCAAGTATCTCTCCTTGCCGACAATTAATCCCCGCTTCTTTCATCGCATGTTTCATATCATTGATCTGTTTATCCAGCAACTGAATATGATCCAGCATGTGATTAATGGCATAAGCAACAGGGTCTGGAGAGTTAGCCGTTGTACCATAGGCATCAAAACCCATTTTATCAGCGATTTTCTTACGTTCGGCGTGCTCACCTTCCCTAGCGCCAACGACCCTCCCGGGAATCCCAACCCCTGTTGCACCCTCTGCAACAGCCTTTATAACAACCGAGTTAGAGCCGACCCGCGCATTTTCACCAATCTCTATCGGGCCTAATATTTTTGCCCCCGCCCCGACAACCACACCCTTTTTTAAGGTTGGGTGTCGTTTGCCTTTATTCCAGCTGGTTCCCCCTAAAGTGACACCGTGATACAAAGTACAATCATCGCCAATAATGGTGGTTTCACCGATCACAACGCCCATGCCATGGTCAATAAAAAAGCGCCGCCCGATAACAGCACCGGGATGAATCTCTATCCCTGTTAACCAACGGCTGATATGCGCAATAAAATTAGCGGTAAAGTTAAAGCCCCTTACCCATAGCTTGTGACACAAGCGGTGTGCTAGCACCGCATGAAAACCTGGGTAAACAAAAATAACTTCCCAGATTGTTTGTGCCACAGGATCACGCTCAAAGACACATGAGATATCTTCTTTTATTAACTTAATCATATCTTTGGTGTAATATTGCAGTTGATTTTTTTAAAATACCGCGCAAAATATCCAATTCTTTCGTATCTAATTTTGCACGGTGATAAACCCTGCGCAAGCGGCGCATAATTGAGGTTGATTTCTCAGGGTTTATAAAACCAATCTCTTCTAACGCCTGATATAAATGTCCATAAAATGACTCCATCTGTGCAGAATTTGCCAAAGGAACATCTAATTCATCTGTCTTAGCAACATCCTGACTGGATGCCACCAATAACTCGTAACACACCACCTGTACTGCCGCAGCAATATTAAGTGAACTATACGCTGAGTTACTGGGAATGCTTAATAGCGTTTGACATAAATCCAGCTCATGATTTTTCAAGCCCGAATTTTCACGCCCAAATAAAATTGCGACCTTATTATTCTGAGCCTCTATAGCCAACCGCTCGGCACACACCCGTGGCGACTCATCAGGCACTGCGATTGTACGCGACCTTGCACTTGCCCCAATCACAATTTGACAGTCTGCAATGGCTTCCTGTATAGAATCACATAATACTGCAGACGCTAAAATATCATCTGCTCCCGATGCCCTGGAGGTTGCATCTGCACTGGGAAATATTTTCGGTGCAACCAGATACAACTCACTCATGCACATATTCTTCATGGCTCTGGCAACCGCGCCGATATTACCCGGGTGGCTGGTTTCAACCAATACAATTCTGATATTTGACAGCAATGTTCGACCCTACCAATAAAAAAGGAACCACTATAACAAAAATTTTGCTATCCTATAAGGTTTTCTAAACGCTCATTATAAATCTAGCTATGCATCCAATGCTCACTATCGCCATCCGCGCTGCGAGAAACGCGGGCGACATCATTCTTCGTGCATCAGAACATGTCAGTCACATTCAAATTGATAATAAAGAACAACATGATTTCGTGACCGAAATTGATCGCCAGGCAGAACAGGAAATTATTAGTGTCATTAAAACTGCCTATCCAGATCATGCCATCCTTGCTGAAGAAAGCGGTCAGCATGAAGGCAATGAATACACCTGGATTATTGATCCTTTAGATGGCACAACCAATTTTTTACACGGCTTTCCACATTATGCCGTCTCCATTGCATTGAAGCATAAGAATCGCCTTGAAGTCGGCGTGATCTATCTACCCCTAACAAATGAGCTATTTACTGCCGCTCGCGGCGAGGGAGCCATGCTTAATAACCGTCGCATACGTGTGACAAAACAGGCAAGCCTGACAGGCTCCTTGATCGGCACCGGCTTCCCCTTCAAAGCACAGCAACAAAAATATCTGGATGCCTATCTGGATATGTTTAAAGCCGTTTGCATTAACACGTCTGGAATACGCCGTACCGGCTCGGCCGCAATTGACCTGGCCTTTCTCGCAATGGGTCGTCTGGATGGCTTTTGGGAAGTGGATCTAAAACCCTGGGATATTGCCGCTGGCATTATCATTGTTAAAGAAGCCGGTGGTGTGGCCACTGACCTGAATTTTAATGACCAATATCTGGAATCAGGTAATATTATTGCAGGTAACCCTAAGATGCATCAGCAACTCTATCAACTTCTTGAACCGCATGTGACGGATAATTTGAAATAAATCGAGCTATATACTTCGCGCACCCTTGGTCGCGCGAAGTATAAACGATTATCAAGAGTCAAAGATCCCCATGCCTTGTAGGGATGGTATCTTGGTTTTTTTAGGTTTTGAGAAAAACAATTTCATTCCCCTCTGAAGTCATAGCCCCTCAATTTCTTCTAGCGCAAGCCCCGTTGTTGCAATAATAATATCCATAGCAACACCTTGTTGCTTTAAAGCTTTGGCAACTTCAAACTTACCTTCTATCTTCCCTTCTATTTTGCCCTCAGCCTTCCCCTCTATTTTTCCCTCAGCTTTTCCTTCATTAAAAGCCGTATCCTTTACATTTTTAACTTCCCAATACTCCAATAAACTTTTATGGTAGTTTTCATATTGCTCAGGCTTCAAATGGGATATTTCTGCAATCTCAAAGCCTTTATTGAATATCGGCTCATTTAAAATACTCGGGATATGATCAAAGGTTTCCAGATTCTTTAAAAAATACACCCATTTATCAAAGTGCGTTTCCAGTTCATCCGCTTGCTTATTAAATAAGGGCATTTGCAGAAATTTAAAATGCAGTTTATCGTAAAACAGTTCACCATCTTGGTCTTTTAAACTCACATCACGCCTAAATTTACGCATTTCTTCTTGTTCATCGTAATGAAAATCAAGAATGGCAATAAAGTAGATGGGCAAGAGCTTAAAATCCCACCCCCCTTTTTCTGCCTGCTCACGAATAGGGAAAGTGGAATAAAAAAGTGAACGATCTTTAAAGAAATTAACTTTTGCCTTTTGCATTTCGACAATAAATTTACTGCCTGTCTCCGTTTGGCAGTAAATATCGAAAATAGCCGTACGCTCTTTAGCGGTATCATTGAGGTTTTCTGGGTTCTTAAACTGCAGGGAGGCTATTTGATGATGGGGAGGTAATAGTTGATTTAAAAAATCGACTAAAAGATCCTTACTGCCCTCTTCACCAAAGAGTTTTTTAAACCCAAAATCAGTGTAAGGATTAAAATATTTTGTATCCATAGCCTTTACCCCCCTGCCCGCTTATTTATAATAATAAAAACCTGTCCTGAAAGGAATATTTATCCCGTTCAAAACGGGTATCTTTCCTTGCCTAATGCCCTCCATTCAAAGGCACATCAGCCTCTCTTTCAAGCCTCTACAATTTCAAAATCATGCGTAATGTCCACGGCTTTTTCGAGCATAATAGACGCTGAGCAATATTTCTCTGCCGAAAGTTTAATGGCACGAGCAACAACAGCTTCTTTTAAGTCTTTTCCGGTAACAATAAAATGCAGGTGAATCTTACTGAATACCTTCGGAATAGTGTCTACCCGTTCGGCAGTGATTTCAGCCACACAATCCGTTACATTTTGCCGTCCTTTTTCTAAAATCTGCATAACATCAATGGAAGAGCAGCCCCCCATACCCAATAGCAGCATTTCCATAGGGCGAACCCCCATATTTTTCCCACCCAATTCTGGCGGACCATCCAGCACAACGGCATGACCACTTTCAGATTCACCTAGGAACATCATCCCTTCTACCCATTTAATACGCACTTCCATTAAAAATCACCTATATGATTGATAAAATATTTAGATTAGCATACATTGTAGAACATGTTTTACAAACCAAGAAAACTAATCATGTTAATTAATTCCTTATCGGCCATTTTTGCATTTACTTCCTTAATCAGCCCTTTAGAGGCTGGGTTCATTCTGCTACTAACGGCTTGCATGGTCTACCTCTTGACATCCAAGCAACAGACCGGTTATATAGATTCTCATGTTTTAACTGAACAATCACATTCTTATGTGACCAAGTTCTACTTCTATATACAATCTGCATGGCAGGGAAAGCTCTCATTATTAGCCGCCTTTTTACCTTTTTTCACTGTTTTTAATATTGCATTGTTTTATGCGGACTATCGTGCCGACAATGGCTCATACACGATAGCAAGCTGGTTAACCATACTGGTGATTCTTGCAACCCCCGTACTGTGGTGGACGGTTGCCGTGTGGCGCTGTTCTCGTCATGTCAATCGCCTAGCAGCGAGTGTCGCGCGCTTTCTTACCATAGCCGTATACTATGAGTATTTATTGCGCATAATCATTGCCTATTATTACCCGCAAATATGGTTCAATTGCCAGCAATTAGTGATTGAATTTGGGGATTGTATTTAGATTTTTGATTTTTGATTTTTGATTTTTGATTTTTGATTTTTGATTTTACTTCAAGGTAACAT
>DAOVWV010000268.1 GCA_030636485.1 Methyloprofundus sp. | reverse complement strand
TATTTTATAGGCAAAGATACCATCCCTTCAGGCGATGTTTAGTTCTTATGCTGCGATTTTAAGTCAGGTGGAAAGCACGGTAGAGTGTGAACAGGTTTTAGCCTTGTTTGGGGGTGGGGTACTCAGCAGTTTGTTGCATTTCATCAGCAAATAAGTGATTTTCGTAGCCTTAGTGATGTATTGTTGAATGACACTATAAAATTAAAGATACCATCCCTTGGGAGGATGGTATCTTGTGCTATTAGGCTTAAATTAACGAACTATGAAAATACCTGATGTTTTTAGGCTTAATCACGCAATAATTCATTAATTCCTGTTTTACTGCGTGTTTTTTCATCAACCTGTTTAATGATCACCGCACAGTACAGACTATGGCTACCGTCTTTCGATGGCAAGTTACCAGAAACCACAACCGATCCCGCAGGAATACGGCCGTAAGTAATTTCACCCGTCATACGGTTAAAGATTTTAGTGCTTTGGCCGATATAAACACCCATAGAAATAACCGAACCTTCCTCAACCACAACGCCTTCTACCACTTCAGAGCGTGCACCGATAAAGCAATTATCTTCGATAATCGTAGGGCCTGCCTGTAATGGCTCTAAAACACCACCGATACCTACGCCCCCTGATAAATGAACATTTTTACCAATCTGTGCACAAGAACCCACCGTTACCCAGGTATCAACCATCGTACCCTCACCTACATAGGCACCGATATTGACATAAGAAGGCATTAAAATGGCACCCGGAGCAACATATGAACCGTGACGCGCAACCGCATTAGGCACAACACGCACACCCGCTTCAGCAAAATCTTCAGGCGTATAAGAAGCAAATTTAGTTTCAACTTTATCGTAATAACGTGCCGCCCCACCTTCCATCACACGATTTTCATTAATTCTAAAAGATAATAAAACCGCTTTTTTCAGCCATTGGTTAACCACCCACTCACCACTGCTTTTATCAGCAACACGCGCCTGACCAGAATCCAATAGGTTAATTGATTCTTTTACAGCATTACGTACTTCTGCAGATACCGTTGTAGGCGAAATGTCGGCACGGTTATCAAAGGCTTCGTTAATGATTTTTTCTAATTGGTTCATACTATATATTTATAAAGAGTTAATAAAATGTTTAATTCGCTGTGCGGCTTCTATACACTCCGGAACGGGTGCCACTAACGCCAGACGCACATGATTCTTGCCCGGGTTCACGCCATTCACCTCACGTGATAAAAAGCTCCCCGGTAAAACGGTGATATTTTGCTGAGCAAATAATTGTTGCGCAAACTCAGCATCATCTATGGGTGTTTTAAGCCATAAATAAAAGCTCGCAGGGGGCTGTCTCACGGCACAGACATCTGCCAATATATTGCTGACTGCCGCAAATTTTTCCCGATAAAACTGCCGGTTTTCCAGTACATGCTGTTCATCCTGCCAGCCTGCAATGCTCGCATATTGAGTCGGCATAGGCATCGCACAACCGTGATAGGTACGATACTTAAAAAAGCTGGCCAAAATATCCGCATCACCCGCCACAAAACCAGATCTCAATCCGGGTGCATTGGAACGCTTGGATAAGCTATGGAAAATCACACAGTTTTTAAAACTGTCATGCCCCATAGCAGCAGCGGACTGTAACAAGCCTTGTGGTGGCTTATCTTCATCAGCATAGATTTCGCTATAGCATTCATCCGATGCAATCACAAAATCATATTTCAATGCCAGTTTAATCAGCTTCTGATGCGTTGCCTGATCAATAATTTCCCCGGTCGGGTTCCCCGGCGAACAAATATAAAGCAACTGGCAACGCTGCCATGTTGCTTCGCTGATACTATCAAAATCAGGTAAATACTGATTCTCTTCTACGGTATTCAGATAATAAGGCTGCGCACCTGCCAATAAGGCAGCACCTTCATAAATCTGATAAAACGGATTAGGCATCAGCACCAAAGCATTTTCATCGGCCTCCACA
Source organism: Methyloprofundus sp. (assembly GCA_030636485.1). Classification (GTDB taxonomy): domain Bacteria; phylum Pseudomonadota; class Gammaproteobacteria; order Methylococcales; family Methylomonadaceae; genus Methyloprofundus. The sequence goes on along the minus strand of DAOVWV010000268.1, from coordinate 1,796 downwards.
ATGCACTGCGCAAAAGCAAATAAAGCTTCACGCGTACCATTCACGGGTAAGACCTCCGTGTCAGGATCGACATCCACCTTAAAACGTCTCCTCACCCAGCCGCTGATTGCCTCTCTTAATTCAGGTATACCCTTGGTTGTCGGGTATTTCCCCAAGGCCGCCATATTTTCCAGTAAAGCATTATGAATCAGCTTAGGTGTCGCATGTTTTGGCTCACCAATGGACAAGGCAATATGTGCTTTATCCGCAGGCGGCGTAATGCCCTGTTTTAATTGCCCCAGCTTTTCAAATGGATAAGGGTGTAATTGCGATAAATGTGGATTCATTCAATACGTTTTTTTTATAATCAACCGCGTATTCTAACATGAGCTGGTGATTTGTAAAAAAGCACACCGCAAGTAATAAAAAGCGATAAAATATTTATTTTATTAATCCTAACCATCACGCCCATGCCCAAGCACTTTTTTCTGCTGTTATTTAGTTTTATTAGTTTTAGCCTTAGCTACACATCCACACTCCACGCTCATGCAGGGGTTGATCATGGCGACAATTGCTTTATCCATGTCGGTGGTGCAAAATTACGCCTAGGAGGCTTTCAGTCCGAAGAAAAGATAGGCGGTGGAAAGCATTATTGCCATTTATTCCCGGCAACGGGCGAGGTGATTTTTACCTTTGAGCAAGATATTATTAAGCAACTTAGCAAACAGATTAATCTAAAATTTTTAGCGGCCGAGTCATATTGGGATGTTATTTTTGATAATGACAATGCCTTTAAACAACCGCTCATTCAAACCACAGGGACGGCAAGCATTCAATATAAATTTCCCACTATGGGACTTTATGCCCTAGAGGTGGTACTACAAAATGATGACACACATGCCGACACTCTGGAGCCAAGTCAAAATAGCACCCAGCGGTTTTTATTTTTAGTCGGCTTTCCCATTATCAAGATACTGGTATTTGTTGCCCTGGGATTTTTACTGCTACTGGGCTTTACCTTGCTTAAACAGTTAAAAGAAGGTGCCAAGTAAGCTGAATTTTTTTATTGTTCCCACGCAAAGAGTCTGTGAAAGTATTGCTCATTTGGAGTACAAAAACATGTTTTTGTACTCCTCACTGTCATTGATACAATGGCTTAAAAAAAGCACTCTGCGTGGGAAGCATTGACTGCTATGAAATCCCCAGACTCTCCCACATCTCATCGACTTTTTTTACTACGTCTTCTGACATGGTAATGGTTCGCCCCCATTCGCGCGTGGTTTCCCCCGGCCATTTATTAGTGGCATCAAAACCAACTTTAGAACCGAGCCCTGATACGGGCGATGCAAAATCCAGATAGTCAATCGGGGTATTTTCCAGGATAGTCAGATCCCGCGCCGGATCCATACGCGTGGTAATCGCCCAGATGACTTCCTGCCAATCATGTACATCAACATCGTCATCCACTACGATAACAAACTTGGTGTACATAAACTGACGCAGATATGACCAGGTTCCCAACATCACACGTTTGGCATGACCTGCGTATTGCTTTTTCATACTGATCACTGCCATACGATAGGAACAGCCCTCGGGTGGCAAATAAAAATCGGTAATTTCAGGGAATTGCTTTTGCAGAATCGGCACAAACACTTCATTTAATGCCACACCTAAAATAGCGGGTTCATCCGGTGGCTTACCCGTATAAGTACTGTGATAAATCGGTGCCTGACGCTGGGTAATGCGTTCTATGGTAAAGACCGGAAACTCATCGCCTTCATTATAATAACCGGGATGGTCACCAAACGGCCCTTCCG
>DAOVWV010000020.1 GCA_030636485.1 Methyloprofundus sp. | reverse complement strand
GTGATTGGACTTTATGCCGTTACCCGGCCTGAATATATAGGCCCTTATAATCAGTTGCAAAACTGTATTAATATCTATGCTCAGGTTGCCCAGGCATTTATGCATAAACCATCGACAGAACTAGCCTGGCAAAAGAAAATTCCTAGTTTAGAGGCAATGCGGCTCATTTCAGTGGAGCAGGTAATGGCTAAAGTTAAACACATTGATATTGTGAGTTAGAGGTTGTAAATTCATTAGTAACACCGTTATCGACAAAAAACAGCCGCTAGAAAACCGCAACGGTGGCTGTGCGAAGTATATATTGCAAATTCAGGCTTAATCCCCTATCCTGCACAAGAGGCTAATTGAATTTAGTTTTAACAATCCGACTTAAAAACACTGCTTGCTTCTTTATCTTGCACAGTGAAGTAGCCAACAAAGTCAAAAGGTAGCAAATCAAGAATATTTATTAGCAGTTTTTTACACTTACACATCATATGTGATGAGGAGAAAAAATGATAATTGGTATACCGAAAGAAATTCATCAAGGCGAGCGGCGTGTAGCGACCACTCCTGCCGTAACCGAGCAGTTACTTAAACTGGGGTTTAGTGTTAGCATCGAAACAGGAGCAGGCACGGCTGCTAATTTTTCTGATGAGGCTTATCAGGAAGCCGGTGCAACAATCGTTAAAGATGTAAAGAAGCTGTGGTCTGAATCTGACCTTATCATCAAAGTTCGCGGGCCGGAAAATAACCCCACTCTTGACGTTGATGAAGTTGAGTTACTCGCTGATGGCGGGCAGCTAATCAGCTTTATCTGGCCGGCACAAAATGAAGACCTATTAAATCGCCTGACGGCAAAAAACCTAACGGTTCTGGCAATGGATAGCATTCCCCGCATATCCCGGGCGCAAAAATGTGATGCCTTAAGCTCTATGGCAAATATTGCCGGATATAGAGCTGTGGTTGAAGCGGCACAGCACTTTGGACGCTTCTTTACCGGGCAGATTACTGCGGCAGGCAGAGTTCCGCCCGCAAAAGTGATGGTAATTGGCGTTGGCGTTGCCGGTCTGGCAGCTATTGGTGCCGCTAAGAGTATGGGGGCGATAGTGCGTGCGTTTGATACGCGCCCGGAAGTCAAGGAACAGGTCGAAAGTATGGATGCCGAGTTTCTGATGCTGGATTTTAAAGAAGAAGGCGCTGGTACAGGTGGCTATGCTAAAACCATGAGCAAAGAATTTATTGCCGCTGAAATGGAGCTGTTTGCCCGCCAGGCCATGGAGGTTGATATTATCATCACCACGGCGCTTATTCCCGGCAAGCCAGCACCGGAATTAATCACCCAGGGTATGGTAGAAAGCATGAAAGCGGGAAGTGTTATTGTTGATCTCGCTGGCGAACAGGGAGGCAACTGCAAATTAACCCAGGCTGGAAAAGTAGTGGTTAAACAGGGTGTCACTATTATTGGCTACACGGATTTACCTAGCCGTATGGCAGCACAATCCAGTCAGCTGTATGGCACTAATCTGCGTCATTTATTAACCGAGCTCTGCCCTGAAAAAAATGGCGTGATTGATGTTAACATGGATGATGAAGTGATTCGTGGCGCGACCGTCACCAAAGCCGGAAAAATAACCTGGCCACCTCCTGCACCTAAACAAATGACCTCCCCTGCTCCGCAGACAGAAGCGCCAGCGACTAAGGCCGTTGCCGTTGCAAGCAAGCCGCTTATGCCTGAAATGGCTAAGCAAGCCATTATTTTAGCGGGCGTTGCGCTGCTATTGTATGCGGTAGGCGCGAATGCTCCAGCCTCTTTTATGACCCATTTTACCGTCTTTGTGCTGTCCTGTTTTATCGGTTATGAAGTGATCTGGAATGTATCTGCCTCATTGCACACGCCTTTAATGAGTGTCACTAATGCGATTAGTGGCATTATCGTGATTGGTGCATTGATACAAATATCGTCTCCTGGTTGGCTGATTACTTTACTTGCAGGGCTCGCTATTTTAATTGCTTCAATCAATATCGTCGGTGGCTTTTTAGTGACCCGGCGGATGTTGGAAATGTTCAGAAAATAGGGGAGTATCATTATGTCTCAAGGTCTAGTTACAATGTCTTACATTGTTGCATCCATACTGTTTATTTTTAGCCTTAGTGGTTTAAGTCACCAGGAAAAAGCGCGTAGCGGAAATAGGTATGGCATGATTGGGATGGGGATCGCAATTGCTGCAACAGTGATGAGTGATACCGTTTCATCTTATAGCATTATTATTATCGCTTTATTGGTGGGAAGCTTTATGGGTACTAAAGCCGCATTACATGTAAAAATGACGCAAATGCCTGAGCTGGTTGCCATTATGCATAGCCTAGTCGGTATGGCGGCTGTTTTAGTGGGCTATGCTAATTTTATTGACCCGACTTCTGTCTTGACTGGCGTTGAGAAAAATATCCATGAGGTCGAAATTTATATTGGTATTTTCATTGGTGCAGTCACTTTTTCCGGATCTGTTATTGCCTTTGGCAAGTTAAGTGGCCGTATCAGTGGCAACCCCGTTCTATTGCCTGCGCGACACTGGCTTAATCTTGGTTTGCTCATCACTTCAATCTGGTTATGCATACACTTTGTAGAAAGTGTACAAACAGGCGGTGGAACCTGGGTACTCTTATTAATGACTCTGATTGCCTTGGCATTTGGCGTGCATATGGTGATGGCCATAGGCGGAGCCGATATGCCAGTTGTGGTGTCCATGCTCAATAGTTATTCAGGCTGGGCGGCGGCAGCGACAGGATTTATGCTGGGTAATGACCTGCTTATTGTTGTAGGGGCTTTAGTCGGTAGTAGCGGTGCTATCTTAAGCTATATCATGTGTAGGGCCATGAACCGGAGCTTTATTAGTGTGATTGCCGGTGGCTTTGGCACAACGTCGGGCGGCTCGGCTAGGGTCGTTGAAGGTGAAGTACAGAAAATCAATATTCAGGAAGCAGCGGAACTGCTGCAAGATGCAAGAAATATCATGATTATCCCAGGTTATGGTATGGCCGTTGCTCATGCGCAACACACGGTAAATGAAGTCTGTAAGCTATTGCTTGATAAAGGTAAAAATGTACGTTTTGGTATACACCCAGTTGCCGGGCGTATGCCTGGGCATATGAATGTATTGCTGGCAGAAGCAAAAGTTCCTTATGATATTGTTTATGAAATGGATGAAATCAATGAGGATTTTCCGGATATGGATGTCACCATCGTTATCGGTGCTAACGATATTGTTAATCCGTCTGCACTGGATGACCCTAACAGCCCTATTGCCGGTATGCCGGTACTGGAGTGCTGGAAAGGCGCGCATACAATTGTATTAAAACGCAGTATGGCATCTGGCTATGCCGGGGTAGATAATCCGTTGTTCGTGCATGAACATACGCAGATGTTATTCGGCGATGCGAATGATAGTATGCAGGCGGTATTAAAGGCGTTACGGAATTAGATTTAGGCTGGGGAATACTTTGCAACCGTGACCGCGCGAAGTATAATTTAGCTACCGCAGGGGCTACACGGCATGAAAAGTCATGTAGCGACTTACACAACTTACATTTTAGTTAGCTCACTTCCGAGTTTAGTTTAACTCGACTGAATAATCACCAAAGGGGCGACGGAAAGCAAAATGATAAGGAGTCACCACAAAATTATCCCAGGTTGTTTTAAACACATCATGTGGCTCTGGAATGCTTGCCAAACCCGATACCGGGGATGCAACAACAAAAAGGGCTAGCCCGGTGACGCTACCAAGAGCAGCGACGGGCCTAATGATAACTTCCGACCACATCTCTTTGGCTGTAGGAGATGTAGTATCAGTTTCTGACAAACTATATTCAGGCTCGGAAACACTGCTATCAACCTCCTCTACAGGATGATGATGTGCACTATGATCTATTTCTTCTTCAGCAAATGCTGCTTGCTGTGAAAGACAAAGACATGCAGCCATAAAAAAACAAGTTCTGAATTTTAGCATAATGTTCTCCTGATTTTTCCAGTGGTTTGAACGACTCAAGATCATATCATAACTAACGTCTCATCGAGTCAAAAAACTCTGCGTTTGTCTTAAAGTCTTTAAGTTTGCCGAGCATAAATTCAGAAGCCGCCATCTCATCCATAGGTTGCAGGATTTTGCGTAAAATCCAGGTTTTTTGTAAAGCTTCCGGATCTACTAAATAATCTTCGCGGCGTGTGCCAGAGCGGTTAATATTAATCGCAGGGTAAATACGCCTTTCAGCAATTTTACGTTCCAGGTGCAGTTCCATATTACCTGTTCCTTTGAACTCTTCGTAAATCACTTCATCCATCCGTGATCCGGTATCGACAAGAGCCGTAGCAATAATCGTCAAGCTTCCGCCTTCTTCAATATTACGTGCAGCACCAAAGAAACGTTTAGGCTTTTCTAAAGCGTTGGCATCGACTCCCCCTGAAAGTAACTTTCCAGATGATGGGGCAACCATATTATAGGCACGTGCCAAGCGTGTTAATGAGTCTAACAAAATCACTACATCGTGTTTGTGCTCAACCAGGCGGCGGGCTTTTTCGATGACCATTTCAGCCACTTGAACATGCCGCGTAGCAGGCTCATCAAAGGTGCTGGAAATCACTTCGCCGCGTATACAGCGTTGCATTTCGGTCACTTCTTCAGGGCGCTCATCAATGAGCAGCACTATCATATAGCATTCAGGATTGTTTTCTGCTATGGCATGTGCCAGGCTCTGCAGAATCATGGTTTTACCTGCCTTGGGAGGTGAAACGATCAGTCCTCGCTGGCCTTTTCCAATGGGGGAAATTAAATCAATCACTCGTCCAGTTAAATCCTCACTACTACCGTCACCACGCTCCATGATAAAGCGTTTATTAGGAAATAAGGGGGTCAGGTTAGAAAAGAGAATTTTATGTTTGGCATTTTCGGGGGCTTCAAAATTGATTTTTTCAACCTTGAGCATTGCAAAATAACGTTCATTATCTTTTGGAGGCCTTATTTTTCCGCTGATGGTATCCCCGGTGCGTAAGCTAAAACGTCTGATTTGACTAGGGGAAACATATATATCATCTGGACCTGCTAAATAAGAGCTGCCAGGTGTTCTTAAAAAACCAAAACCATCTTGTAAGATTTCTATAACGCCATCGCCATAAATATCTTCGCCACTTTTCGCCTGTTTCTTCAAAATGGAAAAGATAACTTCCTGCTTTCTCGATCGGGAAACATTTTCAATGCCTAGGTCTTCAGCAAGTGCAATAATGTCTGTAATAGGTTTTAATTTAAGTTCGTTAAGATTCATACAAAGGAAAATTTAAGAGGTGTGGGGTATCAGGGTATCAGTGCTGAAAGGTAATCTCAGCTTAGTATTAAGATGCGGTTTTTTGATATGTAGATAGTGCAGAAGAGGCCTACACTGTATGAAGAGTATACACGAAAAGGCCAGGAAGTAACAAGCAGTTTGTTACTTCCTTTTACTAGATAGCTTAAATATTGCTGTCGATAAACTGAGCAAGTTGGGATTTAGTCAATGCGCCAACCTTAGTCGCTTCAATATCACCGTCTTTAAATAGCATCAGTGTAGGTATGCCTCGGACACCATAATGCGAAGGTGTTGCTGGGTTTTCATCAATGTTTAATTTTGCAACAGTAATTTTTCCCGCATATTCCTGAGAAATTTCATCCAAGACCGGGGCAATCATTTTACAAGGGCCACACCACTCAGCCCAGTAATCAACTAACACGGGGGTGCCAGCTTTCAAAACAAGTTCATCAAAATTACTATCAGTTACATGAAGGACCGAGTCACTCACGCTATTCTCCAAATTATTTCACAAGTCGCTAATATCGCTTTATCGCTATATTTTGTCAATATATTTTGTCAATTTTATGTCATTTTTTGTGAACCAGCTCACACTATCAAAATAATACCTATATGACGAGGCCGTGCAAATTCAGGCATATTACTGTATTCTATGGGGATGAAGAATACACATTTAACGGACACAAATTTCATAAACCTAGAGCTTTCCATGCCTATTTTGCGCGGTTTGAAAGACGCAGGTTTTGACCAGTGCACGCCTATTCAGGATCGTGCTTTGCCTATTGCGCTGCGAGACAGGGACGTTGCGGGACAGGCTCAAACGGGAACAGGTAAAACAGCGAGTTTCTTACTGGCAACTTTTCAACGCCTGCTAAACGATAGCAATGAAAAGAAAAAGTATCCCCGAGCTATCATTTTAGCGCCCACACGTGAGCTTGCCATTCAGATTCATAAAGATGCACTATTGTTAGGCAAGCACCTAAACTTTAATTTAGCACTGACCTACGGCGGCACTGATTACCAGAAGCAGTTAAAAGCGGTACAGGGGAATGTCGATATTATTATTGCAACCCCTGGCAGAATTATTGATTTTTATCGGCAAAAAGCTTTTTCTCTGGCGAATATTCAAGTAATGGTACTGCATGAAGCCGATAGAATGTTCGATTTAGGCTTTATTAAAGACATACGCTATTTACTTAATCGTATGCCAGATCCTGAAAAGCGCCTTAATATGCTGTTTTCTGCCACCTTATCATTTAAAGTCTCTGAGCTTGCTTATGAGCATATGCATCAACCGGTCATGGTTAAAATTGAAACCGAAGAAGTGACTTCGGGCTCAATTAAGCAATATGCGTTTTGTCCTGCCAATGAGCAAAAAATACCTTTATTAATTGGCCTACTCAACTCACATACCCCAGAGCGTAGCATTATTTTTGTTAACACCAAACGCAGTGCAGAAAAATTAGCGGATTATTTAGCGGCTAATGGCTATAAAACGGCTTTATTGAGTGGCGATGTACCTCAAGAGAAACGGCAACGTTTACTGGCTGATTTCCAGGAAAGTAAAGTGACGATTATGATTGCCACGGATGTTGCAGCACGAGGATTACATATACCGGATGTTTCGCATGTGTTTAATTTTGACTTACCTCAGGATGCCGAAGATTATGTACATAGAATAGGCAGAACAGCCCGCTTTGGAGCAAAAGGGGAAGCAATCAGTTTTATTTGTGAAGAGTATGCGTATTCAATGCCAGATATTGAAGACTATATCAATCAAAAAGTACCTGTTGAAAGAGTGGCACAAGCGTTATTGGCAGATATTACTGAGCCCCCCCCAAAACCCAGAGCACCACGTAAGCCATACCCAAAAAGAAAACCTAACGCCAAAACGATGTCCAAGGCATAGATTCTCTTTAATATATACCCAGCACAATAAAAACTGAAATAAAGGCACTCTCTTGCAGAGGCCTATGTGACGGGATGGAAATCCCGTATTACAAAGATATTTAAGTCTATCATTTCTTCACCCTTATCGCCCCATGCTCAATACAGCACTCCTAAGTGTTATAAAATATAATTATTATTGGGTGGCAAAGCTTAGTCTGACTGTCTTTCATTATATCGCCAGGCTAAAAACGACTCCCCCAAAAGCTTACTCTATAGAACCCAGGAAATAAATCATAATGACACCAAAACCTTTAGTACTTTTAATTCTTGATGGCTTTGGCGTGCGGTCTGAAACAGACTATAACGCAATTGCCCAGGCAAACACCCCTTGCTGGGATGAATTACAGCAAAAATTCCCTATGACAGAACTGGACTGTTCCGGGCGTATTGTTGGCTTACCTGACAAACAAATGGGAAATTCTGAAGTTGGGCATATGCATATAGGCACAGGCCGATATGTTCCACAGGATTTTTCACGTGTAAGCGATGCAATAGTATCAGGCAGTTTTTTTGAAAATCCTGCCCTCTGCCTAGCGGTAGATGAAGCACTCTCTAAAGAGGGAACATTGCATATTCTAGGGTTGCTTTCTGAAGGCGGCGTACATAGCCATATAAAACACATTTTAGCGATGCTAGAACTGGCGGCGCAAAAGGGACTTAAAAAAGTGGCTATCCATGCTTTTTTAGATGGCCGTGATGTTGCGCCTAGCAGTGCCGGAGAATCCCTGCAATGCTTACAGGATAAAATTGATCAATTAGGTATCGGACATATTGCTTCAATTGTCGGTCGCTTTTATGCCATGGATCGGGATAACCGCTGGGAACGCGTACAAAAAGCGCATCAGCTGATTGTTCTGGGCAAAGGTGAATATACTGCAAATTCAGCAATAGAAGGACTACAGTCCGCTTATCAGAGAGATGAAACAGATGAGTTTGTAGAGCCAACCGTCATACTCAACTCGCAGGGTAAAGCAACTCAGCTAGCAGCTAATGATTCCGTTGTTTTTATGAACTTTCGTGCAGATCGTGCACGCGAAATCAGCCAGGCAATAACAGAAACAGATTTTTCTGATTTTGAGCGCGGGCATCCTGGGCACCAAGGCTGCTTTGTCACGCTAACAGAATACCACGAAAAATTTGACTACCCTGCTGCCTACTCAGCGATGGAGATTAAAAATAGCTTGGGTGAAGTATTGGCACAACAAGGCTTAACCCAATTACGTCTGGCAGAAACAGAAAAATACGCACATGTTACTTTCTTTATGAATGGTGGCGTAGACGAGCCTAATGTTGGCGAGGATCGTATTCTGATTCCTTCCCCTAAAGTAAAAACCTATGACATGCAGCCTGAAATGCATGCCTCACAGGTGACTGAGCATTTAGTCAGTGCCATTAGTGAGCAAAAATATGATGTCATTATCTGTAATTATGCCAACTGTGATATGGTCGGTCACACAGGCGTATGGGATGCCGCTATCAAAGCCGTAGAGACCATTGATGCCTCAGTTGCAGAGATCGTCAATGCGCTGGAAAAAGTGGGTGGGCAAATGTTGTTAACCGCTGATCATGGCAATATTGAGCAAATGCGTGACACCAAGGGTGGGCCACAAACGGCTCATACCACAAACCCCGTTCCTTTAGTCTATATAGGGGGCAATGCATCATTAGCGGATGGCGGCAGCCTAAAAGATTTGGCACCGACTATGCTGGATATTCTCGGTGTAGAACAGCCTGCGGAAATGGATGGCCAGTCTTTATTAATCAAGGCGTAAAACCGCAGTGAGAGCTTTCCTGCTACTGCTCTTATTATGCAGCCATACTTTAAGTATGGCTGCTACCAATAAGGGTCATGAGCTGCGCCAGGTGCAGGACAAAATTAAGTCCGTTGCGAATACTCTGGCACAATTAAAAAAACAGCAAGCGCAGGCAACTGCCGACTTAAAGCGCGTAGAATTACGCCAAGGCAAGCTCTCACGTTCCATACAAACACTCAATGAGCAACAACAACAGATACAGCAACGTCTGAGAGAAATACAGCAAGAAGTGCAGCAACAAAATAGCTGGTTACAAGCTCAAAAAACGCAGTTAGCAGGGCAAGTAAAATCTGCCTATGTATTAGGGCGGCAGGAACAATTGAAATTGTTATTTAACCAGCAAGATGCGGGTCGAACCAGTCGCATCATGACTTATTATCAATATTTCAACAAGGCTAGACTGGACAAGCTTTCTCGGCTTAACAACAGCCTACAGCTATTAAATACTCTGGAAACAGAAAAACAGTTGGAAAGGCAACAGCTGACAGATTTGATCAATCATAAAACTCAGCAGCAAAATGAATTAGATCAAACAGCCATAGAGCGAAAAAAAATACTCGCTAAAATCAAAAAGGAATACCGTCAAGGCTCAACACAGCTATCCAGACTCAAAAAAGATGAGCAACAATTAAAACGCCTGATTACTAAGCTACAACAAACCGTACAGGAGTCCTCTGCCCCCATAGCAAATACCAACCTGGCTTTTCATCAATTAAAAGGCAAGCTTCCCTGGCCGGTAAAGGGGAAAGTTATCCGTTCTTTTGGCAGTTCACGCTCAGGTGGCAAATGGAATGGTACCTTAATCAAGGCAAATAAAGGAAAGAAAATCAAGGCTATTGCACATGGTCAGGTTATTTTCTCAGACTGGTTTAAAGGCTATGGCTTATTGGTGATCATCAAACATGATAGTCAATATATCAGCCTATATGCATTTAACCAAAGCCTCTATAAAAATGTTGGTGACTGGGTTGAGGCAGGCGATATTTTGGCAACCGTTGGGAATAGTGGCGGTAGAGATAAGCCAGGGTTATATTTTGAAATTCGCCAGAAAGACAGGCCTGTAAACCCCAAAAAATGGTGTAAAAAAAAGCGTTAGCAGCGCACCGTTACATACTCAATATACTTCGTGCGGTCACGGATGCTGAATTTCTAGCGGCTTTGCCGACATTCAAATCAGTGCGTTATTTGTCCGTCCCCGTAAGCAACTGAAGTCTATTTCTTTTTGGCTTTCTCGGTTTTATAAGCGCGAGATATGCTTTTTTATGGCACAATAAGCAATTTTTAAACCTACTAAAAATATGTTGATTGATTTTCTTGCTTTAGTAGCCGGCCTGGTTGTTTTGGTCTTTGCTGCTGACTGGTTTGTAGATGGTACTTCTGCAATTGCACGAAACTTAGGGGTTTCCCCTTTATTGATAGGTCTAACTATTGTTGGTCTAGGTACCTCCGCTCCCGAAATACTGGTTTCATCACTGGCATCCTTGCAGGGAAATCCAGGCTTGGCCATAGGGAATGCGATCGGTTCTAATATTGCCAATGTGGGTTTGGTACTCGGGTGTACCGCCTTAATATCGCCATTGGTTTTCCATTCGGGGTTGCTGAAACGTGAGCTGCCTGTTTTAATGTTGATCAGTGTCGCCTGTTATGCATTAGCCTTCGATGGTTTAAGTGTTTTTGATGGCGTGTTGATGCTATTGGCTCTGGCTGGCTTTTTGTATTGGCTGATACGCACTGCAATGGCGGAACGCAAAAATGATGTGCTGGCACAGGAAATGGAGGCCGAAGTGCCTGAAACCATGCCTAATAGTAAAGCCTGGATTTATTTTGCAATCGGCTTAATCGGCTTATTGATCAGCTCTAAGGTTTTAGTATGGGCCGCTGTTAATATAGCCCATTCGATGGGAGTGAGTGACTTGGTGATAGGTTTGACCATTGTTGCACTGGGAACCAGCTTGCCTGAGTTGGCCGCCTCGATAGGCAGTGTATTGAAAGGCGAACATGACCTGGCAGTGGGAAATGTCATTGGCTCTAATGTTTATAACCTGCTGGCAGTCTATTCCTTACCTGCTTTGATTGCACCTGGCGCGGTCGATGCCACGGTTATCAGCCGTGACTTTCCGGTACTATTAGCCTTCACTGCAGCATTATTTATATTGGGTGTAGGTATTTCCAAAGCGGGTAATATCAATCGCTGGGAAGGCAGCGGATTATTATCTGCCTATCTCTACTATCAATGGGTCATTTATCAAAGTGTCAGTTAAATCGTTTAAGTCATGAATGATAGTCAGATAATTAAGACGGCACATGATGTCATTACGCTAGAGGCACAAGCCGTCAATGCTTTGCTGTCAAAAGTTGATGCACAGTTTGTTAGTGCCTGTCATATAATGGCTGCCTGTAAAGGGCGGATTGTGGTGACGGGCATGGGCAAGTCCGGGCATATTGCCGGGAAGATTGCAGCAACCCTGGCAAGTACAGGGACACCTGCTTTTTTTGTGCACCCAGGTGAAGCAAGTCACGGTGATTTAGGAATGATTACCCAACAGGATGTCGTTCTGGCCTTGTCGAATTCCGGGGAAACCACTGAAATTCTGACCCTCTTACCCATTATTAAGCGCTTGGCCGTACCGTTGATTGCTATGACGGGACGGGCAGAATCATCGTTAGCCAGGTTTTCTTCGGCTCATCTTAGTAATGCAGTAGAAAAAGAGGCTTGCTCATTGGGCTTGGCTCCTACGGCGAGTACGACTGTTGCTTTGGTACTGGGCGATGCGCTAGCGGTTAGTTTGATGACAATGCGCGGGTTTACCCGTGATGACTTTGCTTTGTCGCACCCCGGAGGTAGCTTAGGGCGGCGATTATTGGTACTGGTAGATGATATTATGCATACAGGAAAGCAATTGCCTGTTGTGAAAGAAGAGACCGGTATCATGGATGCTTTAGTTGAAATGACGGCCAAAAAACTGGGGATGACGGCCGTTGTTAATAAAAGCGGTGCTTTATCAGGTATTTTTACTGATGGAGACGTACGTCGCCTATTGGAACGTGCCATTGATGTTAAAATAACACCGGTCAGTCAGGTTATGACTGTGAGCTGCCAGGTGATTGGGCGGAATATTCTGGCCGCTGAAGCAATGCAAGTGATGGAAGAGAAGAAAATTAATGCACTTATTGTTGTGGGTGAAGATAGACAGGTTATTGGTGCATTGAATATGCACGAC
>DAOVWV010000317.1 GCA_030636485.1 Methyloprofundus sp. | reverse complement strand
ATGTCTATCGCCCGGGTGCGGGTTATGCTGGACGGGTTAAATTCAAAATGTAATTCAAGTGGGTTGTCTGTCTTGCTATACTCACGCAAAAAACCACGCGTTACTTTTAATTTTGAATAATTACCCCCTGGAACGGTATTCTCACTCATGCTCTTCTCCCCAGTACAGCAGTAATTTGCCGTGCGATGTTGTCTGCAATCTCCTGATCTGAATCATTTGGCATTATCTGAATAGGCTCAATAGCTAAGCTGTCTAGCTTAAGGTTTTCAGCATACTGGTACTCAGTCAATGACTCGCCTACCATTCGGGCAATAAAAGCAGCTCTATGTTCATAACCGGCAGGTAGCTGGAGACGCATGCGTTCAATATGCAGCATTCATCACCTCCTTTGGCAGAAATTCGGCTAACTTACCAAGACTGCAGATGACCATCTCGCCCCCCTCCTTTGCTAATTCAGTCCATACAGCACGGGCTATATGGTTCAGACTTATGACTGAAGATTCCCCCGCCGCCAGAAAAGCTGAATGCAAGGCTGCATTTCTAATCTGCCCCCCGGTTAAACTAACTTCTTTACCCAGCATCACAGGGTCAACCTCATCGTCAAGAGGTGCGTCCAAGGGGATATGTAATTTCCACAACGCTGCTCTTAACGCAGCATCTGGACGCGGAAAATCAATGACCATCTGAAACCTGCGCCCAAAAGCTGAATCCAGATTCTGGCGTAAATTGCTCGTTAAAATGCAAGGGCCTTGATGTCGTTCGATACGGGAAAGAAGGTGACTGACTTCCATATTTGCATAACGGTCATGTGCTTGTTTAACATCTCCCCGTTTGCCAAACAGACTGTCAGCCTCATCAAACAATAACATTATTTTTTGACCATGCGCCGCATCAAAAAGTGCATTCAGATTTTTTTCTGTTTCGCCAATGTACTTACTCACCAGCAAACCTAGATCTACTCGAAACAACGGATAGCCCAAACGATTGGCTAACACTTCTGCTGCAAAGGTTTTACCTGTGCCTGATGGTCCTGAAAACAAGGCCACAGGCCCGCCGGTGACGCGCCCTTTCCATTCCTGTTCAACCTGATGCCGGTGCGTAAGCCAAAACATAAATTCGCGCAAACTCTGCATACAATACGCAGGTAATACCAGACTGTCCCATGTCCCATTTGCAGGAACCTGAACAGCACCAGGCAGGCAGTGAGATTCCTGGCTGCTCCAGCCCAATAATCCAGAACATGCACGTGAAGAAGGTCGTATCGGCTGATAAATATTGGAGGATTGCCGCTCAACAAGACGATGTCTAAATAAGGGTGAATCCAGACTCAGCCTTTTATTAAACGCAACAGACTCATCACTTCCCATGACAAACATTTCGCGTATCAGTGCCGCAGTCGGGTAGGTAGTAGTGATGCCTGGCTGTAATTCCTGAAACATCCAGCCTAAACGCGGCTCTGCTTCCGGTGCCAGACTACATGCAAGAATATCCTGATCTATTGTATTTAGGTGGCACTCATTAACCAATGCCTGCCAGGGGGGCTGATCGCGTAGCATACCAATTTCCTGCTGTAACACACCCAGTCGTTTAGCGACTTCAGCCGAAACAACGGCACCACTTCTATAAGCCACCAAACTACTACCCAACAAATCAATGCGTTCCCATTCAGCTGCCAGTGATGTCATTGCATTCATCCCCCTACCCCTATCCCATAAAATAATACGGGATTACTTATAATGCCTGTGACCACCCTATTCCCACTGCCCAGCGGTTCTTCGTGCTCCCATTCATGCACTGCATATAGCACGGCCTGCCATGCTTTAGTATCAGCCAATGCGATGTCATCAGGTAGTTTAGCTTTGACAATTCTGCGCGAATCAATATCATCTGGGTCGATACGATTGGGGAAAAAAGGAACTGCTGAACCAGGAGCGTTGCTGATTTCTTTTTCCTGTGGTGGCACCTGGTCTGGAATGCCTTCCCTCCAGGCCACTATGCTATGATCCACCTTTCTACGCCAGACATTCCAGACCAATTGCAAGGTTGCATTTTCTTTCCCTGCAACCAGGATATCCAGCTCGCGAGTCAAGCCCCCTTCTATCTTAAACACATTTTGAAGCTCGGGGGGCGATGCTAGGATTTGTTCAACATAACTGATATGCGGCACCCAATCCTCTCTATCCGTGTCTATTTCAAAATACTCAACACCGGGTTTTAAACTGATCACACCGGCCTTGTCTTCATTCATGAGCCGGTTCATTGCGCCCCATGAGAGCATTTGAGGGGTGGCAACTAACGGGCTTGGTTCGGCTGCAATAGCCATTGCTACAGGTGCTAGAGACATCTCATAAGCGACAGACAATCGATAAGCTGTATCTCCTTGAGTAGACCAGATATGATTGAGATTATCCAGATCCAATAAATGAGGGATGATTTGTAGCTGGGCAATTTCAACATTATCCCCCCTATCAATTGAAAGAATGGGATGCTCATGCAGAACACGCATCACTTCACCAATCAATCGCAAGTCATTTTCCCCCGCGCTAATGGCTGTACTCACATTATTGGCACCCACTGCAGTAATCAAACAATACAATCGCACATAAAAAGGATCATCACTCAATCCATCTGCCGGATAACCATCAAACCTGATGTTATAAAAAAACAAGTTGAGGTTATTCAAATCTGAATCCATATCATCAAATGTTTCTTTTGGATGCCCAATCTTAAGCTGTTTTATTTCTTCAATATCATCAATTTGACTCAGAAGAAGACCGCGAAGTTTATTGGCTGCATCGGATAACGCACTCACCGGTAGCATTACACCCTCCTCAGATAATGGCGACTGGCCATGTCAGCAGATGATTGTGCCACAGCCGGTTTAGAAACAGCGCGTGCTGGCATTTCGATAACAACATCAATCTGTCCAATCTGAACGCTGGGTGTTTCATGCCTCTTTTCTGGCGAGCTATAAGAGGCTTTGGATTGACGGTTCTCAAATGCTTTGGCTGTCGAATCGGCCTGCAAATGTGCCGTGGCAACGACAGGAGTGGGCTCTTGATTTTTCGTATCACGCCTAGGAATAGCCGATTTTGAAAACATGGGAGGATTGGATTTAGCCGCTGAAATGACAGGTTTTGTCACCACCGGTTGAGGTTTCGAATTTTTCGCCTGCTTAGTGTCAACTTGAATGTCCTGATATGTATTTTCAGCTTCAGGTTTTTTCTGCGTACCGGAAATATTATCCCGTCGAGACACACTATCTCCCTTCAGCTGCTTTTTTATGACTGATGGT
>DAOVWV010000223.1 GCA_030636485.1 Methyloprofundus sp. | reverse complement strand
GCAATATATAAAGTATTGCTATGGCAGCGTCGACACGAAGGGTCTTGCTCGGTTTCAATTTCTTCAAGGCGGTTACCTCCTGTCAGGCCTTTATACCAGCCCCCTGCATGAACGGATTTATCCATCTCTTCATGAATCACATCATGTGAGTATTTAACGCCTTCGGAAGGCTCTTCTATATGGCAGGACTCGCTACAATCTGCTTCAGTATGTTCAACTTTATGCGGGTAATCAACAATCTCACGATGGCAGTCTTTACAGGGAACACTACCATGCAGGGAGCTTGCGTAGTGACTACGATCAATTGTTGAGCTACGCAATACGCCATTTTCGTCTATATAATCTAAACCGGAATAAGCATGACAGGATAAACAGCCATCAGGGTCACTATAACGAGGATTGGCATGTGCATTAAAAATACCCAGCAATAACAGTGTTAACAATAAATAACGAAACATCTTTAATATCTACCTTTAGACCTTGCTGTTATAAAAATGAACCGACAATGATGATAGAGATAACCGTTAACAATATCATCGCATTAACAATACTTACCCAGCTGACAGCAGGTGCGCTTGCTGTAGAGCTTTCTGTTTTTTCAGGGTTAAGTGCAGCAAAATGTACCGCCTGCCAATCAGGCACCTGTAAAATTTCAGTATTCTTTTTAACTCTTTTAGGATCGTTTATGCCATGTCTGGGCGGTGTTGTCCAGGCTAAAGCATTCCAGTCACAGACATCAACGCACTCATGACAGGACATACAGGATACCTGGTCGACAACGGCAATCTTATCCACCATTTTAATCGCACCACACATACAGTTTCTGGCGCAGATATTACAACCTGTACAACGTTCCTTAGCGATACGAATACGGTGTGCAAAGGGTAGGTTAGCACCGATGCGGTTGACCAGGCCATCAGCTGCACCAATCGGGCACATAAACTGACAATAGGCTCTTCCTTTACTGGCGAATACGCCAAGCAATAACAATAAGCCTAAATTAACCATACCGACACTGGATACCAGAAATACCATGCCGCGATATTCGCCGCTCATGGCTTCTATTAAGCGTGGAATGGTGATGAAATTACATAGGCTACAGGCACTGATACCCAAGGCAGGCATCGCAACCAGAAAAAATCCAAAATAACCATAGCGTATCTGTACCTGAGGCAATGAACGAAATTCGATTTTCCAGCGATCATTTAACATGCGTGAGCTAAGCTCGGCCAAACCACCCACTGGGCATAAATAGCCACACCACATTCGTCCAAAAAACAAAGTGGTCAGCATAATTACCGCAAATGCAATAACCCCGATAGCGGCAGCATTGACATGCACAAAGAAATCTTCCCAGGTCATGCCAGGGAAATACAGGTAGAACCGACGCATACATAAAGTGCCGCATAGGTCGTCGCTGCCCACTAGCTGGGGTAAAAAAGCGAGTGGTCCCAGTAGGCTCATACTCGCCAGAACGATCAGAAAATAACGGTACTTCTGTATTTTAGGTATCGCTTTTATATTTTCAATGACTCGCATATTTTTTCCTGTGTAATTTGGGTTCCGCGCTCTGCATGGTCGGATAGGGAGGCTTTAGCCGCGACTTGCAGAGTTATTAATCTTTAAAATCATGGCACACTAAACACAGCTGCCCATCTTTTGCAGGTAAGCGTAATAACGCCTCCTGAGTTATGCGCTGGTAGGAAAACTGCACATTCATTTTATGCTGCTGGTTAAATTCAACTAAACGTGCCTCTTTATCGGCAGCAAACACTTTATCCCAAGGGTGTTCCTGGTACTCTATGCCTTTCTCCAGATCATCAATCAAGACCTGTTTGCCTGCGGGTTTTTCCGGATCGATAACGCCGTATTGATGCGGGGTATGGCAACTGACGCAAAGCACTTCCTGTTTTTCACTGAGTGGTACCAGAATGCCCAGTTCCTTACTGTTTTTTTCAATACGTTCCAGCATTTCTTTTTGTGCCGGTTCAACCTGATGTTCAACAGCATTAAAATGTGGATCTTTTAAGTGGCAGCCATAACAAATCTGCTGCATAGGCAGACGTAATTTCAGCTCTGCCAGTTTTAAGTCCTTATCCCTATCCGGCACTTCTTCATGACAAAAGGTACAGTTTTTCTTTTTTATCTCGCCGTGCTCATCCAGCATTACGTGAATATTGTCACGCTGGGTCTTTTTTTCATCATGACAGCGATAACAAAAGCCCGTCAATTTCCGGTAGCCCCCACCCACTAAAAAATCGGCAGCAGTCTTATCGACTTTCTCAACCGGGGTTTTGTCTATATCTTTTAAGCCATGACAGGTCGCGCAAATTAGCTCGCCCTGTTCGCCTAATTTGAATTTTTCAGGAACATCTATTGCTTTAGAGGGTTTGACACCAACAATATGATGAAACGGGGGGAGTTCGGGTTTATCATCTGCTTGAGCTGCCATTGCAAAACTTAATAAAATAAACAGGCTAATTGAACGATTTAACATCACAGCCCCGTTTGTACTGCCATACCGTGGACATGGCAATCCAGGCAGGAGCCACTGACCTGGTGTACACCACTCAGACCATTGCCGGTATCTTCATCAGTTTTTTCCACGGGAACCTCCGACTCATGACAGACAACACAATGCTGTGCATAATTACCTTTTTCTACGTCTATAAAAACGGGTTGTTCGCGTAATTCAGGGTTTAATAGGAATGCGCCGGTGTCGCTGCGATCCATAATCAGCTTTGCATTGTGAGTACCGTGCATCGCATGGCAGTCGGTACATTCAACTAAAGTGCCATATTGATAATCGCTGTCGCGTAATCCCGCATAGGTACGCTGGCCACTGCCTTTTGGGTAGCCATGTTTGTCAATATAACGGTAATTTTTGGCCATCATCACTAAAGGATCACGCAGAAATCGTGGTTGCATTTCAAATCCAGGTTGCTGTTGATCCTGATTATGGCAACGCAAACAAAACTCGGTCTGATTACGGTATGGCATATCTATACCGCTCTGTGCCGGGTAATGCGTTAAATCAACATGTGCCTCAAAATCTCCATCCATATCCGAACGGTCATGACAGTCTAGGCAATTTTGATCCGTTAGGGCATTATCTTTGTTCACTGAGAAATTATGGTTTTTCTTGTTTTGCATTATCGGGTTTTTTGGCAGTAAATCCGCGTTATGGCAAATCACACACTCTCTCTTAGCGGACGTGCCATTCTGCCCATGACATCCCGTACAACTGTCATAGCCTGTCTCTAATACAATGTCGCGTATCGGTTTGCCCGCCTCGGTATTATGTATATTACGTTTGACATGGCAGCTAATACATTCGGTTTGCCCCCAGGCACTGCCGTCATCCCCATGATTGGGGGTTAATAATATTTGGTTATTTGCCAATACAACATCACGCGCAAAGGCACTCTGTCCGCCTAATAATAAACAGCCAAGCAAAGTGATTAAAAAATATAAACGAGATTTTTTAGGCATAATTATTGATTGTGACAATCCCGGCAATAAAATGAGTTATGACACTGGCTGCAATTAGCCGGCATCATTCTTGATTCCAGGCCATGACGGTTTATATAGTTCAAAGGATGATAAGATCTGTTTAGCGTGTCCCGACGAAAATGACAATCAGTACAGAACTTACGGTCTAAATGACAGGTTTCACAGATCGCGGTTCCCTGGCGACTATCTTCGCCATGCAATTGAATATAACCAGAGTTATGATCGGCAGGCCAGATTTTTTTCGGATCATCATGGCACACATCACAGCGCCACGGGCCGCGTAATTCATCGACATGACAGTCATGGCAAATAGCTTCCAGAGGCTCATTGGCAATGGTATTCAGTGGTTTGCGCTTGCTTTCATCATGCTCATTATTTTTTTGGAAAGCATGGCAAAGCAGACAGCTGTCGCCTTCTTCTTCCATCACTTCATAGTGCGCCTTATGCGGATAATAAATATCGCTACGCTGGTCGCGTTTTTCCCACCAGGTTTCTGCTTTTTCCGGGCTTGATTTTTCCTGATTATGTTTGTCCTGGCCTGGCACCTTAGGTATATATTGTTGCTCAGCAGCAGCACCGCTGACGACTCTCAGACAGAGTAAAAAGCTATAAATAATCCAACGCATTACACCTTGACCTTGGGTTGAAAATTATCGAAATACCAGGTTGCCTGTAGG
>DAOVWV010000358.1 GCA_030636485.1 Methyloprofundus sp. | reverse complement strand
TATTTACAGTCTGGAAGTTTCTGGTGAGCTATGTCGCACCTGCGGCTGTGTTTATCGTATTTTTAAATGTGCTAGGTGTTTTTGGGATATTCAGTTAATGACTACGACCGTGCAAAAAAGCGCATTAGTTAAATATTCGGCTCATGCGATGTATGACATAGTAACGGATATTGAAGCCTATCCGGAATTTCTCCCTTGGTGTACCGGCAGTCGGATTATCAGTCGCAAAGATAATATTGTTGAGGCTGAGTTGCAGATTTCTAAAGGGGGCTTTAAAAACTCTTTTGCAACACGAAATATCAACGATGAAGGCGGACGGATTACGGTTTCTTTATTGGATGGCCCTTTTTCTTCATTGGATGGCGTATGGAATTTTATGCCATTACGTGAAGATGCCAGTAAAATTTCCTTGGATTTGGAATTTGAAATCAACGGTGTATTGGCAAACTTTGCTTTTGGTGCGGTGTTTAACCAGATTTGTAATACTATGGTTACATCGTTTACGGGGCGGGCGAAAGAAATTTATGGCACTTGATTTTAAGAAAAGAAAGTTAGGCTACGAATTTAAGACGGGACAAGCTATAATGCGTAGGGTGGGCAATCTTTTCTGCCCACCATAGTCAGCTTAGAGTATTGACATAAAAAGCGCATCAATCGACAAAAGATGCGCTTCATTCCTCTCAGCACATCCTATATTTCTGTGGGAGCTGCTATCGTTACTTGAAACCTCTACATGACATAATATTTTAATGATAAATTATGAATATAGAAGTCGCCTATGCTAAATCCGATGAACAGTTAATTCTGACTATACAGGCACCTGATCCATGTACAGTAGAACAGGCTATAGAGCAATCGGGCATTCTGAAACATTACCCTGACATTGATTTGACTAAAAATAAAGTAGGCATTTTTAGTCAAATTTGTACACTCAATAAATGTTTACAAGAAAATGATCGGGTAGAGATTTATCGTAGTCTAGCGGTAAATCCTATGGAAGCACGGCGGCAACGAGCCATTCAACAGCAAAGTTAAGCATCAAAAGTAAACCAGCCAACAATGATTTCATACAAGGTTTTATCCAGTTCCCGTTTAGGTGCCTCTATCGTCATTTCTGTTGATGGTGCAGGCGCTGGATTTGATTCTGGGGTTAAATCACCGCCGACATGAACTAAGCTGTCTTCTAAAAAAAACAAGGAGATACGCTGCTGTGTCCTGTCTTCTTTTCCAGGTTGCTGAGAATAAATATAATCCCAGCGGTTAGTGCTGAATGGGTCAACCAATAGCGGAGAGCCCAATATATAGATCACTTGCCGTTTGGTCATTTCGGGGCGTAGTTGGTTAACCATGCTTTGGTCAATGACATTACCCTGATCTATATCTATCTCATAGACAAAAGGAACATCGCTGGCAATAGTGGAGCAGGCAGAGATTATAACAAGAGGAAAGACGATAAACGTTAAAAATCGGAGTGTCTGGAGCATATAAATGAATAAAAAGTATTTGTTACTATATCTTAATGACTATCATACCCGAAGTTGAAGAAAAAAGTGAACTCCAAGTATTTTCCCAGTTTTTTTCTTCTTTTGTTTGAAAAGCTTTACAATATGTCAGCACAACGCTGTATTAGAATATCAGGACTTATTGTAGGGGATAGAAATAGTGGAAACTCAAGAATTAAGAGATGTTGGTTTAAAGGTGACTTTACCACGCGTGAAAATTTTGGAAATTCTGGAACGTGAAACAAATGACCGGCATTTAAATGCAGAGCAAGTCTATAAGATTTTACTCAGTGAAAATGAAGAAATTGGCTTAGCCACTATTTACCGGGTTTTAACTCAATTCGAAGCGGCGGGGCTAGTAACACGGCATCATTTTGAAGGGGGCAACTCAGTATTTGAATTAAATAAAGGGCATCACCACGACCATGTTGTTTGTGTTAAATGTGGGCAGGTCGACGAATTTACCGATGAAGTCATTGAACAACGTCAAAAGCAGATTGCCGAAAAACTGGGCTATGAATTAACCGATCATAGTTTATACCTGTATGGTTTATGCCCAAAATGTAGATAAGAGGAGGGCATAGATTCAACTTATTTACAGCACCTACATTCAACGCCCCCCCCTAAGTCATCATTTTTATAAATGACAACCACGGGGTGCGAAATGTAGGATATAACAACCTTCCTTAGTATTTTTTATTTTAATTATTATATGTTTAGACCGCTTTCCCTATTTATCGGTTTGCGCTATACGCGCGCGAAACAACGTACCCAGTTTATTTCCTTTATCACCTTAACATCGGTTCTAGGTATTGCCCTGGGGGTTACTGCATTAATTACAGTACTATCAGTCATGAATGGTTTTGAAGCCGAATTACGCCATCGTATTCTAGGCATGACTGCACATTCAACAATAACGGGGCGTGGCGGAAAGCTGTATGACTGGCCCGTGTTAAAAGAGCAGCTAAAAAACTATCCACATGTACAGGGCACCGCACCTTTTGTTAAGGGACAGGTCATGATCAATGCAGGCCGTCGAGTCAGTGGAACGCTACTACGCGGCGTTTCTCCCGAGCAGGAATCTGCAGTATCTGCCGTAGCTAATAAAATGAAGAGAGGGGCTTTAAATGATTTACAGCCTGGGAAATACCAGATTGTTTTAGGCTCGGAATTGGCAAGCTATTTAGGCGCAATGGTGGGTGATAAGGTCACAGTGATCAGCCCACAAGTCAACTCAACGCCTGCCGGTATTATTCCACGCTTACGTCGCTTTACCGTCAGCGGTATATTCGAAGTCGGTATGTATGAATATGACCGTAATATGGCGATTATTCATATTGATGATGCCGCTAAATTATTTCGTATGAATG
>DAOVWV010000025.1 GCA_030636485.1 Methyloprofundus sp. | reverse complement strand
TTATACATTACTTTTCAATGCGTAACTCCTACTATCGTACTCAAAATTGCATCATTTTATAAGTGTTGTAAATGGCTCCTTTCGATTTAACCTTAACTATTTTTACCCGAATCAACCAAATCCAGAAACAACTGCTCCAGCCGGTTCGACTTATTCTTCAAACTCACCACTTCTATACCCTGCTCGGACAAACCCTGAAATAACTGATTTAAACCTAAAGCCTTAGGAACTGATACATTTAATTGCAGGGCATTCAACAAGCTTATTTCATATCCATTGATTATTGGTGCACGCTTTAAGCTGTCTTTTACATCACAGACAAAATGCTCTTCATTCAAGCGCGCCAGTAAGCTTTGCATGTCGGTATCTTCAACAATTTCGCCATGATTAATAATGGCGATATTGCGACACAGACTCTCTGCTTCTTCCAGATAATGGGTGGTTAAAATAATCGTCGTTCCTTCTTCATTAACCTGTTGCATGGTTTCCCACATAGAGCGCCGGATTTCTATATCGACACCTGCCGTTGGCTCATCCAGGATCAATAATCTGGGCTGGTGTACCATCGCGCGTGCAATCATCACTCGCCGTTTCATACCGCCTGATAAACGCCTTGATACGGTATTACGCTGATCCCATAAATGCATTAATTTAAGGCAGCGTTCGGTATGCTTTAAGGCTTCTTTTCTTGGCATACCGTAATACCCCGCCTGGTTCATAATGATATTACGCGCGGTTTCAAACTGATTGAAATTAACTTCCTGAGGGACTAGGCCGATATAACTTTTAGCCCGTTGCTTATTGCGCTTTAAGTCGGCATCAAAAATACGCACGTCACCACTGCTGGCATTCACCAGAGAACTGATAATACCAATAGCCGTTGATTTACCTGCACCATTTGGCCCAAGCAAGGCAAAAAAATCGCCCTCTGCGACATCCAGATTGATGCCTTTAATAGCAACTTTGCCATTAGCATAGGTTTTCTTTAAGTTTCGAATAGATAAGGCTTTCAATGTCTTCTGTCCAGATAATATCAAATCAAAACACATCAGTACTTAACCTAAGCCGTTAAATGCGGTACATTAGCGGACAAAACAAAGGTGTGGCACTAGCAATGTTTTTTGTAACTTCTCATTAGTTACAGGGGATAGGTACTATTGCAGTTCGTCATTCCTGCATGCTGTCAGCCGGAATCTATGTTCAACGTAGATTCCCGATAACAGACTTCGGGAATGACGAGCTTTTTATCTGCATTTATCCGTGAATAATGAGAAGCTACGTTTTTTGCAAAAAATAGTTTAAATTTTAGCAGATAATCCAACAACAATTAAATAAAATGACTAACATCACAGAACAGGAACAAGCCCCCGAACTCGTTGCCGCTGTCGACTTAGGCTCTAATAGCTTTCATATGATTGTTTGCAGTATCAATAAGGGGCAGATAAAAACCCTAGACCGGCTGAAAGAAATGGTCAGACTTGCTTCTGGTCTGGATGCTAAAAACGTTCTGGATGAGCCGACTCAGCAACGTGCTCTAGCCTGCCTAGAACGTTTTGGACACCGTATACAAGGATTTTCGCAAAATAATGTACGTATCGTCGGTACCAATACCTTGCGTACGGCAAAAAATGCGGATCAATTTTTACTAAAGGCTGAGCAAGCCATTGGTTACCCTATTCACATTATCTCAGGGATAGAAGAAGCACGTCTTATTTATCAAGGTGTTGCCCATAGCCTGCAAAGCAATGCCAACCGCCGACTGGTGATGGATATAGGTGGCGGTAGCACTGAATATATCATCGGCACCAACTCCCAGCCTGCACAAAAAGAAAGCTTACGCATGGGCTGTGTGACTGTCAGTAATCGTTTTTTTGCTGATGGAAAAATAAGCCCCCAGCGCTTTCAAAAAGCAGGTATCTATGCCAATCAACAGCTTAGATCTTATAAAAACCTGTTTAACCATAAGAACTGGGATGAAGCGATAGGTGCTTCTGGCAGTATCCGCGCAATCCGCAAAGTGCTACTGGCAACGGAATGGAGTTCAGGCGGCATTACCTCTGAGGGTCTGGAGAAATTAAAAAAACATGTCTTAAGCTGTAAGCATATATCCGAAATTGATCTTCCCGATTTAGACCCTGAGCGACTACCGGTGTTTATTGGTGGTCTGGTTATTCTTTATGCGACCTTTAAAACGCTTAATATAAGTACCATGAGCGTTTCTGATGGCGCTTTGCGCGAGGGGCTTATCTATGACTATCTTGGCTCATTGTCTAATCAGGACGTGCGCTCTAAGACGGTACAATTGCTCACTGAACATTACCACACGGATACTTTGCAATCAGAGCGCATAAAAGCTACCGTCAGTGAGATATTACGCCAACTTAAACCTTTTCTGGGGGCGCAGTCTAAAGTGATGACTCAGTATTTGAGTTGGGCGGCAGATTTACATGAAATTGGCCGCAATATTGCACACAGTCAATACCATAAGCACAGTGCCTATATTATCAAGCATGGTGATTTAGCCGGTTTTTCACAACAGAATCAACGTTTGCTATCCACTTTGGTGCAGGCACATCGGCGAAAAATCCCGCGAAAAGACATCAAGAAGTTGCCCCCGCCATGGAATAAAATTACTATTTATATGGTTATCATACTCAGGCTTGCCGTGTTGCTGCTGCGCAATCGTAGCCATGCCGCCCTACCTGATTTTAAGATTTTAATTGAACAGGACACTATTACCTTGCAATTTCCAGAGGACTGGCTAGAAAATGCACCGCTGACCCAAGCTGACCTTCTTCAGGAAGTAGAGTACTTGGCAAAAGCAAAATTTAACTTACACATTAGCTAAAGCAAATGCTTGCAGTGCTTCGGGTCATTTTATACAGCATCGCTATCATCGCTCTCGGTGTTGCCGTTATTATCGCGCTGAGTACTAGCAATATAAAGGGCACGATTCCTAAATGGACACTCAGCAATATTGATATACAACATGCTAAAAAAATCCTGAATGCCAATCAGCAAGCAACGGGAGAGTTTGTCAGCCTGGACCTCACAGAGCGTGACCTAAATATTGCCTGTGCCTATCTGCTAAACCTTTATACTGATAGCCAATCGCATATACAATTCAAAGGTGATTATATTGCATTTAAGCTTTTATTTACTCTGCCAGAAAACTTATTTGGACAATATGTCCCTGTTCAGTTCCAGTTATTTTTCCCACCCTCGCGCTCCCCTGAGATTAGAAAGCTACAAATAGGCAAGATAACCATTGCGGATATTTTTGCAGGCTTATTGATAGAAAATGCTATTCAGCATAGCCGTTTAAATCAATATTTAGAGTTAATTCGCAAAAATATTAAACTCATACAGCTACACTCCCAGCAGCTGCATATCGAGTATCGGCGTACAATCACTGGAACCCCCACCAGCCACTCGCCTGATAGCGGGCAAGAAGAACCGACTGCGGTTATCGACAATAATGCCATAGAAGCATATCAGCAACAACTCAATATTGCTCTCAACAAACATGACCCTGGCTGGCTATTATCACTCAGTGATGTATTGCAGCCCTTATTTCAATTAGCCCAGCAACGTTCCACACGCGACAATGCCATAACAGAAAACCGTCTCGCTATTTTTGTTGCTAATCGTTATGTTAATCAGGCCTCAAGCCCTGCCAATCAACAGCCAGCACCTAGCTATCGAACCTATATATACAAGCGCCCGGATATGGCACGTCATTTTATGTGGTCAGCAACCTTATCTTCTTTAGGAGGGAGCCAGTTGGCACTGATGATAGGGGTAGAAAAAGAACTGAATGATGCAAAAACAGGGAGCGGCTTTAGTTTTATCGACCTTGCCGCTGATAGAGCGGGGATACGCTTTGGTGAATTAGCAACCTCAACCCCAGAGCAGGCAATTAAGATACAACAGCGGATGGCAAATATAACACATTATCAGGCATTTATGCCCAATGTAAAAGACCTGCCGGAACGACTCAGTTTACAAGATTTTATAATGCAATATCAATCCATTTACAGTCAAAAATATCAGGCAGTATTACAGGAAATAGATAAGCGTATTGCCGACAGTGAAATCTATCGTGATGAACCCACTTCTGCTGACTTAGTGCCATAGCAGCGAATACCCGAGCTGGACTGTTTTTGTTTCACAGAGTAAACGTGGGTATGCCCTTTTGTAGTGGGTATGGGCATAACCTTTGCCTTGAATGCCCCCTTCTATAAGTCAACTAAACCGCAATTAAAGGCATATAACACTAAAAAACCAGGTAATACGCACCTTTTTACGTGTTATTACTTGCGAATTAGGCATTCCAACATAACCCGCTATAATGTGCGTATAATCATAAAAACAGGCTATTATCCGCAGATTAATACGGCTTATATCATGAAAAATACTTTTGAAACCATCGCCTCATCCAGCAAATTTATTCGCTTACAGCGAAATATTGCTCAAGAAACTGCAGCCACTGAATCAGGCATTTCATTGCGCACCCTACAAAATATTGAAGCGGGCAATGCAGTCAATTCATCTTCTTTATTTGCCTACCTGAATTACCTTGATTTACTTGACAATATGCTTGCGACTCTGCCAGATCCGGCAAAGCTAACGCCACTGGAATTATTAAAAGCCACCCCAAATAGACGTGCGCGCGCCAGAGAGGCAGTAAAAAATAAAGCAACACCAGCACAGTCAGTCAGTATTGAAAATATAGTCAATGACAAGCCTAGCTTTCAATGGGGGGATGAAAAATAATGGCAGTCCCTATTGCAGAAGTCAGCCTTTGGGGAACCCAAATTGGCGTAATCGTCTGGCACCCTGATTCCCTGTACAGTGAGTTTCAATACTCGCCCGTGCTGCAAGGCTCGGGAATAGAGCCCTGCCCTATCACCATGCCCGTTAGAAATGAGCCATACCAATTCCGTTCATTAAATAGGGAAACCTATAAAGGCTTACCCGGAATGCTGGCGGATGTGCTACCCGATAAATTTGGTAACGCACTGATTGATCAGTGGCTTGTGCGTCAAGGACGTAGTAGCCGCGATTTCAGCCCTATAGAACGCCTCTGCTATATCGGTAATCGTGGCATGGGCGCATTAGAGTTTTCACCGTTACTCAGTGAAAACAAGCTTGCTGATGCACCCATTAATATTCAGCAAATGGTTAAACTGGCCAGTGATATTTTAACCGCGAGAAAGTATGACATTCAGCTTGAAGGCAGGGAAATAAATACCGAAGCACTTACTCAGATTCTTGAAATTGGCACATCGGCAGGTGGTGCCAGGGCAAAGGCAGTGATTGCCTGGAATGAAAAAACCAACACAATCTGTTCTGGTCATATGCAAGCTAGCCCCAATTTTTCATATTGGCTAATAAAATTCGATGGGGTTAATGAAAACAGCGATAAAGAATTAAATGATCCTAAAGGCTATGGACGCATAGAATATGCCTATTATCTTTGTGCGCAGGAAGCGGGCATTGAAATGTCAGAGTGCCGGCTACTGCAAGAAGGAAGCCGTGCCCATTTTATGACTAAGCGTTTTGACCGGGATACGGAGGGCGGTAAACGCCATATGCTCTCTCTATGTGGCATGGCACATTATGACTTTCAGTTACCAGGAGCAACAAGTTATGAACAAGCCTTACAAGTCTGTCAAAAACTTAATCTGCCCATGAGTGACAAATTACAACTGTTTCGGCGAATGGTTTTCAACATTATCATGTGCAACCATGATGACCATACCAAAAATATCAGTTTTATAATGGATCGGGCAGGCAAATGGCGCATATCACCCGCCTATGATGTGACTTATAGTTATAACCCAACGGGAGCCTGGACATCAAAGCATCAGATGAGTATTAATGGTAAGCAGGATGATTTTTCGATGGATGATATATTGACCTGCGCAAGAGTTGCAGGACTGAATCCCGCAAAATGCAGAAAAATTGCGAGTGATATATTAAGCGTTACAAATAAATGGCAAAAAATCGCTAAAGCCGTTGGTATAGAACAAACGCGGATCACTGCAATCCAGCAAACATTTAGAGCATTATAATGTCCCCCTACCGCATGAAATATATAATAACTTGCCTAGTCTATAGTCTATGCTGTAAATTCTACAGTTTACAAAAACATATAAAGGAAACTTATGCTAAAAACAATACTCCGCAGTCTGGTATTCTCTATTTTTTGCCTTAGCTCTAGCCTGGCAATTGCAGCTGAAGAAGGAATAGCCTCTTATTATTCCGATGTTTTCCAAGGCAAAAAAACAGCCAGTGGCAAGCTTTATGATAGAAACAAACTGACTGCTGCACATAAAACACTCGCTTTTGGGACTAAAGTTAAAATTACTGACCTAAAAAATAATAAATCTGTTGTTGTCACTATTACCGATCGTGGTCCACGAAGTAAAAAACGCATGATCGACTTATCTTATGCGGCGGCAAAAAAAATTGGCTTAATTAATGCGGGCATTAGCAAAGTTAGAATGGATGTTATTCATTAGCAAAAGCCTTCATTCCTGCATGTGATCAAACATTAACCGTTAAAGATTCCCGCTAAAGTTTGTACCCACGCTTGGCGGGAATAACGGGCGGTACAATATGATTATCCCCATTAATGAAGCTTAATCTTTATGAAAATTTTTTTCAAAAAACAACGAAGGTATATCGCGCCTTTCTGTCTCTTAAGTTTATTCGCTTTTTGTAGCTCATTAGCACTCGCCGATAAAATTGTATTAAAAAATGGACGCAATTTTAGCGGAACGATAAAAAAACAGACTGCCACACATATTACTCTGGATATTGGCGGTGGTTCCATTTCTCTGCGCAAGTCGAGTATAGAATCAATTACAAAACATGATGACTCCACGGCTACACAAACAAACCGTCCCCCGACTAATGCACTGATTGAACTTGACCCGCCCAATGAGTTAATGGATATAGCGAATCGCTATAAAAAACTACAAAAAGAACGTTTTTCCGCTATTCAGGCAAAAAAGAAAGCACAAGCCATTAAACGCGAAAGAGCCGCTCTGTTAAAAAGGTTTGCCCAGGAGAAGAAGCGGTATTTTGCAGCGGCACAGCGAGTGACTCATGCCCAGCCAAATAATAATGTCCGTGCCTATAATAATCTGGTACATAAACAGAATCAGGCCTCCAACAAGCTAAAGGCTACCCAGAACAAAATATCGTTAAGCTTTAAGAAGGTCAGTCATGGCGAAAAAACCATCAGCCGCTACCAGCTATCGCTGGAGAATATGCAGCAACAAGTAAAGCTTAGAAAAACAGCCGATGTAGCGCTGGAAAACGGAAAGCAGGCACAATTATTCTGGGCTAAACTGGATAAAAAACTGTCTCGATTGAATGAGGAGTTCAAACACGTCTCTATAGCGCATGACAATGCCAATGACCATATGATACTGACGATGCGTATTAATGATCGCGTAAACGGACGCTTTTTATTGGATACCGGCGCAACTTATGTCACCCTAAGCCAGGCTATGGCAACGCGACTTAATTTAAATTCATCCAGTCTGTACACTATTCCTCTGAAAATAGCAGATGGCTCAACCATTCGTGGCAAAGTCACTGTCTTAAATTCCATGAGTGTCAGCGGTGTCCAGGCAAAGCAGGTTACGGCAGTCATCTTACCTGCACCACCCAAACAAGGGGTTGATGGCTTATTAGGGATGAGTTTTTTACGTGAATTTGTGGTGAATATTGATTCTGCCAATAATAAGATAATATTTGAACGATTTGAGCCTTAGACTTTGCTGAGCATGGGGCTAATAATTTCTCTATGCAGAGCAAAGCAATACGTTACTGCATTAGCCACTTATGGTGAAACCTATACTTCACGCGGCTACGTGAAGTATATTTATCGTGCCATTCCTAGCGTCTTTTTAGTCAGGTTTAGCCTACTCCTCCGAGTCTGACTCATCAGCCGCCAGCTTGTTTTCCAGCAACTCCCTTAGATAACGAAATAATAAGCGCGAAGATTTGGGAGGCTTCTCGGCGGCTATTTCTTTTTTAGCATTACGGGTCAATTGCCGTATATACTGTACATCCGCATCAGGATATTGCTGTAAAAATTCGCTTAATACCTGCTTATCATCAGATAAAAACCGCTCTCTCCAACGCTCTAATTGATGCAACTCCCGGGCTGCATGTGCACTTTTTGCCTTTATTTTGTCTAATTTCTCTATGATAGGCTCAACATCAATTTTACGCATTAGCGCAGTAATAAATTTCAGCTGCCTTTTTCGTGCTCCCTTTAAAGGCATCTTTGCCGCCTCTAAAATAGCCAGCTCAATATTTTCAGGTAAGTCCAGGCGCGTAATCTGTGCGGGAGCTAATTGAGTTATTTCTTCACACAACTCACTTAAAACGGCTATATCCCGTTTTATTTGAGATTTATTTGGCCTAATTGCCCAGGTCTGCTCTTCTTCCTGGTCTGTCTCTATCAATTCACTCATATCAAACCGTCATAATTAAAAAAATAATAAATAATACAACACCCCCGATAGGGACTAATGCGCCTATCCAATCTTTGGGGGCTTCCTGACTACGCTGTAACGTAGCCTTTATGCCTGGCCCCATCCAAAAGACCAGCCCAAGTGCCATAATCCCTAATAACACACTTTCCCACATTGCTAACTGCATTCTTTTACCTCTGTATGCCTATCTAATTATATATATTGTACAGCTCTTAGTGGATACGTTAGCACTTATACACGACATTGATTCTTCCCCTATCAAAGTATGAGCTAGCAACTTAATACGGGGTAAAAACAAGTAGGGTGGGCAGTTTTTTTTGCCCACCATTAAAGCTGAGCACGGTGGGCAGAAAAGATTGCCCACTCTACGCATTATAGCTTGCCTCGTGTTAAATTTGTTGCCAAAGTATGACCTTTAATCAAACAGATCCATCTGCCGATAAGAGCCTGATTGTTTTTCCAATGTTGATAAGCTGATACCTAACAACCGTATTTTACTCTGACCAATCCCATCCTTTTGCAGCAACTGCCTAAAAACAGGCGTATTTAATAATTGTTTTTTAATGGGGTTATTAAGGGTTAGGCTGCGGGTAATCTGGCGGAAATCATGGTATTTAATTTTTATTGTGAGTGTCCGTGCAAATAGCTTCTTCGCTTCTACTTTTAATAAGACCTTATCAAATAACTCGGCTAATTGCTGATAAATCTCGCCACTCTCTTTAAGGTCCTGCGCATAGGTTGTTTCTGTACCGATGGACGTCCTTTCACGATGTACCCTAAGCGGTCTTTCATCTATCCCTTGGGCAATTTGATAAAAAAACAAAGCGGACTTACCAAAGTGTTGTTGTAAAACAGCTAATGAAAACTGCCTTAGATCAGCACCATTCTGAATACCTAAGGCATGCATTTTCCGCTCGGTCGCTTTCCCCACACCATGAAACTTTCCTATCGGTAATTGTGCGACAAAGTCCAGCCCTTGTTCGGGCCTGATCAAATAAAGCCCGTCCGGCTTATCCATATCAGATGCAATTTTTGCAAAGAATTTATTATAGGAAACGCCCGCCGATGCGATTAGGCCAGTTTCCGCTAAAATCTGTTGTTTTATTTTTTCTGCAAGCCGGCTCGCAGACCCCTGAAAAAGCACACTATCACTGACATCTAAATAAGCCTCATCCAGTGAAAGCGGCTCAACCAGCTCAGTGTATTGATAAAAAATCTGTCGGATCGTTGCGGATGCTTGCTGATAAATGGCAAAACGGGGTTTTACAAAAATGGCCTGCGGACACAGGCGGAATGCTGTGGCTGATGGCATTGCAGAATGAATGCCGTATTTTCTCGCTTCATAACTACAGGTGGCAACAACACCACGACTATCAGGTGCGCCGCCGACAATAACCGGTTTATTCTGGTAATCTGGGTTATCGCGCTGCTCAACCGCTGCAAAAAATGCATCCATATCTATATGAATGATTTTACGCAACGGCTCCGGTTCTCCGCCGGTCATTGCTTTATTGCTTAGTGACAATATCCCTATCGTTAATGGCCTGTTCAGTCAAAGCCCAGTCAGAAAAAGGAAAAGGCACTTGATCAGTATTAAAAGTCATAAACAACATGATATGGTACAAATACGCCGCTAATTTCTGACCAAAGCCCAAAATATGCTGATTGGTATTTCCGGTTATCAAGGCGGCGGCAATTTGCAGCAACACAACCACCCAGATCAAGGTACGTACCACACCGGCTATCACCGCAAAAATCAGGATAAACCCAATACGCTTCCAGGTACTCACCTGTTTAAGATTATTATTTAATTCGTCTTCCACTTTTTTACCCTCGGTTCATTACATCACGTAAATCAAGTGCAGCGGCAGATGCCCGTGATACATAGCTTGCCATTGCCAATGAATAGTTAGCAAAAATACCGAAACCTTCACCATTCAAAATAACCGGACTGGTAATCGGTGCCAAGGCATTTTCCATTTCATGAATCATGATATTGACGGTATCCATCGCACGTTTATCATCTAAAATCAGTCTAAAATCATGTTTAATGGCTCTTAAAATATGCAGCAATGCCCAACATGAACCACGCGCCTGCCAGAATTCATCATCCAGCTTCATCCAGGTCGTCTGTGAAATGGCATTTGACTTTTCCTGTTTAATATCATACGCCTCATAGCGATCAGTACTGGCTGCCAAACGCGTTGAAATACCCCCTAAACGTTTGATGATGATCTCAATATATTGCCATAGATTATCGGCTCTGGAATAAAAGTGCCCCGGGTTTTTATCACTCAGGTCTGCCAAACGCCGCATATAGGAATGCAGTGCATCAATTCCCTTTTCATATTCAGCTTCAGTAGATGGCAAGGCCCAGGAGTTACGTTCATAGTAAAAATAAGGCTCTGCTCTTGCTAGGTCAGGATCTTCAGCTGACTGCGATTGTGCACGTGCGAGGTGGTTTCTTAATGCAGACGCACCATCACGCAACATAATCAAGGCCCCATATTCCCAGGCGGGAATATTATCCAGCAGCACCCCCGGCACACCGACATCATTAGTCAGATACCCGCCTGGCTTATAAAGCAATACCTCGGCAATATGCACTAAAGTATTGCCAAACACATAGCCGTCAGGATACACATAGCCATCAGGCGATCTGTTAGTAATGCCGTTCTTTTCCTGAATCATCTTGGCTTCTGCCACGACATCGAAACTTTTAGGTTCTATCCGCCAATAGCCTGCCAATCCTCCAATCGCTAACACCGCTATCGCATAAAGTCCACCTACAGCCCAGCCAAATCCCCGGCTTTCTGCCTCCTGCGA
>DAOVWV010000371.1 GCA_030636485.1 Methyloprofundus sp. | reverse complement strand
GTTCTTGCTTAAGTAGCTTGAGAAGGCGAAATTCGCGTACCATCAGGCTTTTCACGGCCAATTTAGAATGCTCGGTATGGTTGCTAATCAGTGCCCGTTCATCCTGTAGGTTAGTATCGGTAATGGAGGTATTGCGCAGACAAAGGCCGTCATTCACAATACGGTTAATGCCTGCCATTTTGGCAGAAAAATAACTCTGTATTTCGCGCTCCGTCCCGTCAGGACTGGTCGCATTTTGTTCAGGTAGTTCATTACTCGCTGCCGCTTCCGCTTTCTCCTGTAAAGTCAGCTGCTCGGCTATTGCATCCAGATCAATATCACATTCATCGGTCAGATCAGACTTACTACGAGAAACAAAATTCTTTTTAATTTTCTTGGCCCAATCGTTCATATTATTGTGCAATTTTTATAGACTGAATGAATAAGAAGCGAGAATTCAATATCACCCCATGCTCTGAGTTACTGCCGTTAAGCATTTTGGCATAGGATATGCTGACTAAGGTAAGCGCATCAAGCCCCGAAAGATGCGCTTCGTGCCTCAGCACATCCTATGACTGCTGTCTTAACTTAATGGTTGTGACACGCGAGTATATATTCAGCTGAGTGATTCAAGCTTAGGCCAGCTTCTCAATATAATCAATAATAAACTGAATATTACGCTGCCCATTATATTCGTTAATATCCAGTTTATATGCGATTTTAACCTGCCGAATCCCCAGCCAGTATTCAGGGCGTTCAACAAAAAAGGCAATCGCATCAATTAATAATTCTTTGCCTGGCTGGCGTAAAACCAGCTTTAGATGTTGCTGACCCACAATCCGTGACTGTACCACATCAAAGATACCATGAAATAAAGGCTCGGGAAACTCTTGCCCCCAAGGGCCAGCACTCTGTAATAACTCACAAAAACCAAGCGTCATCTCAGCTTCACTGAGTTCAGCGTCGGCATAGACTTTTTGATCCAGATCCACATCAACCAAACGGCTCTTAACGGCTTTATCAAATGCCAGCATAAACACGGGGTAATCATGCATTTGTATACTTAAGCCCGCCGCCATCGCATGACCCCCGAATTTTTGTAACACTTTGGGGTGCGCCACGGCAATATCACTCAGCACATCACGAATATGCACCCCTGGAATAGAACGCGCCGAACCTTTTATTTCACCATTATCGGCATTGGCAAAAGCAATCACGGGGCGATTAAGCCGGTCCTTGATACGCGAGGCTAAAATACCAATCACTCCCTGATGCCAGTCCTCATTATGTATACAGACACCTGCGGCTAAATGTTGCTGATCAAAAGCCTTCATTTCCTTTAATAGGCTCATGGCATCTTGCTTCATTTGTTCTTCCACTTCGCGCCTGTCTTTATTTAAATCATCCATTTGCTGTGCGAGTTGCTTTGCCTGCACCCAGTCATCTGACAATAAGCACTGAATACCCACACTCATATCATCCATGCGCCCGGCGGCATTCAATCGAGGGCCGATGGCAAAACCAAGGTCAGACGAACTTAAACTGTGTATATTCCGACCCGAAATTTCTACCAGTGCCTTGATACCCGCATGCGCTTTTCCCGATCTTATACGCAACAAGCCCTGGTGAACTAAAATACGATTCACATGGTCCAACGCAACAACATCAGCCACAGTTCCCAAGGCCACTAAATCCAGTAATTGCCCCAGATTAGGCTCAGCGATATTGCGGGTTAGAAACCAGCCCTGTTCACGCATACGATTGCGCATAGCCAGCAGTACATAAAACATGACCCCGACACCCGCAAGCGCACGACTCGGAAATTCATCATCCGGCAGATTGGGATTCACAATCGCATCGGCATTGGGTAACTGCTCCCCCGGAAGGTGGTGGTCAGTGACCAGCACTTGCATTCCCGCTTGCTTGGCAGCCTCAACCCCTGCCAGACTGGAGATGCCATTATCAACCGTGACCAACACATCCGCCTGTTTTGCAATCACCAGTTCAACAATTTCAGGGGTTAATCCATAGCCATATTCAAAGCGATTGGGCACAATAAAATCAACATTTTTTGCCCCGAGTAACTGTAGACCTAGTATGCCAACAGTACAACTGGTTGCACCATCCGCATCAAAATCAGCCACAATCACAATTTTCTTTTGCTGCTCTATGGCGTTAATTAGATACAATACCATTTCCTCCATTCCAGTCAATAACCAGGGAGAAGGCAGTTGCGCCAGGCCTCGTTGCAAGTCACTGTCTGCTTTAATGCCCCGCGCCAGATAAATACGTTTGAGGATTGGATGGGTCTCACTGACCCCTGCATGTCTGCCTAAAAGCGGGCGTTCGACAATTTTCTTTGTAATACCGTGATAATGCATATTGAATTCTGCTGATGATGGGTAGCGAGGTGACACCAAGTATAGATATACTCTGCTATCCACTGGGCTGTATTAGCAATTACTTTACCAGCTTTCGCTAAAGGCGTGTGAATATTTACAACGCTATTGGACAGTAATGGGCGGATAATCCACCCACTTAAAAACAATATTTTTTTACCGCTTATGAAAGTTCAACACTTGCCTCACTAATGATTTTGTACAAACATTTCACTCTTAATATGGTTCCGAGTTTCGTTTATTACCTTGCTTTTTTAGCCATTACTACCATAAAATACGAACGTTATCCTTGATTTAATGGCAGTAACGCAGAGCATGGGAATGTATATAGGAATACTCTGCGCTCCAAGTATTCTATACCTTCCAAGGTATCCCCCGCTCTACGACAGAGCAT
>DAOVWV010000335.1 GCA_030636485.1 Methyloprofundus sp. | reverse complement strand
TGAAAGACCAAAAACAATCAAAAAAAGATCACAAATGAATACCACAGCCCCTGCTTTTTTACAGCATTCTGTCTGCATTGCTCCCATGTTGGATTGGTCAGACAGGCATTGCCGTTATTTTCATCGTTTGCTTTCAGAGCGTGTCATGCTGTATTCTGAAATGGTGACAACCGGGGCATTGATTCACGGTGATAGGCATCGGTACCTAGCATTTAATGCACAGGAGCATCCCATTGCTTTGCAATTAGGCGGAAGCTCCGCTAAGGATTTGGTTGAATGCAGTAAAATGGCGGAAGATTATGGCTATGATGAAGTAAACCTGAATGTCGGTTGTCCGAGTGACCGCGTACAAAACGGGCGTTTTGGTGCCTGTTTAATGGCTGAACCTGAGTTAGTTGCTGAATGTATCTCGGTCATGCAGCAAGCCGTTAATATACCGGTGACAGTGAAATCACGGATAGGCATTGATGACCGGGATTCTTATCAGGAATTGAGCCACTTTATTAGTACCGTTGCTCACGGTGGGTGTAAAACCTTTATTATTCATGCGCGCAAAGCCTGGCTATCTGGACTTTCCCCTAAACAGAATAGAGAGGTTCCACCGCTACGCTATGAGGTCGTACAACAGATTAAGCAGGATTTTCCGCATTTGGAAATCATTGTTAATGGCGGGGTGACCACGTTGTCACAAACGCAAGCATTGTTGCAAAGTGTGGATGGCGTAATGATTGGCCGCGAAGCCTATCATAACCCTTATCTATTGATGGATGTGGATCGAGATATTTATCAGCAACAAAGTCCGCTGAAAACACGGCATGAAGTGGCACTGGAAATGATCCCTTATATTCAAGAGCAACTCGCTGACGGTGTGCGCTTACATAGCATTACACGGCATATATTGGGCTTATTTCATGGTGTTCAGGGGGCTAAGGCATGGCGGCGACATTTAAGTATTTTCGGGCCTAAAGCTGGCGCAGATGAAAATGTTGTTTTACAGGCATTAGAATTAGTACAAGTATGAGGTATACTTAATCAACTATTTAATTTTAGAGGCATATGATGGAAGAGTATTTTAGCAAAATTATTGAGTCAATTGGTGAAGACGTGACGCGCGAGGGCTTGATAGATACCCCGAAAAGAGCGGCAAAAGCCTTTGCATTTTTGAATAATGGCTACGATAAAACCCTAGAAGAAGTTTTAAACGGTGCCATTTTTGAAGCCGATACTGAAGATATGGTGATTGTTAAAGACATAGAGCTGTATTCTTTATGCGAGCACCATTTATTACCTTTTGTGGGTAAATGTCATATTGCCTACTTACCCCAGGGTCATGTATTGGGCTTATCCAAACTGGCTAGAATAGTGGATATGTATGCCAGGCGTTTACAAATTCAGGAAAGGTTAACCAAACAGATTGCCGATGCGGTTGAAACGGCCGTTCATGCCAAAGGTGTCGCCGTGGTTATTGAGGCTAAGCATATGTGTATGATGATGCGGGGTGTAGAAAAGCAAAACTCGGTGATGACGACCTCGGTTATGACGGGTATTTTTCGTGAAGAAATGAGTACGCGCGCTGAATTTTTAAGCTTGATTAATCGTTAATTATTTGACTTATGACAACAAAAAAACGTGCGGTTTTAATCGTTAATCTGGGCTCCCCGGATAAGTTGACTGTACGGGCTGTCAGGCGTTTTTTACGTGAGTTCTTGCAAGATCCGCGGGTGGTGAATTTACCCCGTTCCTTATGGTGGGTTGTTTTAAACTTTTTTGTGTTGCCGTTTCGCCCACGAAAGTCAAAAAAAGCCTATGCTGAAGTATGGACAGAGCGTGGCTCCCCCCTGATCTATTTAACTCAGGACTTAACGGATAAAGTTGCTGCACATTATCAGCAAGATGAAAGTGTGACGGTGAAAATGGCGATGAGTTATGGCAAACCGTCATTAGCGGCACGCTTGAGGCAACTAAAAAAAGCGCAGTATGAGCAGTTGACTATTGTGCCTTTGTATCCGCAATATTCATCGACGACGACGGCCAGTGTTTTTGATGCAGTGGCGAGTGAGTTAATGCAATGGCGTTATGTGCCTGAATTACATTTTGTCAGCGATTATCATCAGCATCCTTTGTATATTGAGGCTATTGCAGAGTCTGTACAGCAGGCTTGGTCAAAGCAGGCTAAAGGCGAGATATTATTGATGTCATTTCATGGCTTGCCTGATGTGCTGACCAAAAAAGGTGATCCTTACTATTATCAATGCCTTAAAACGGCAGAGCTAATAGCGGAAAAGCTACAGTTAAAAGAGAAGCAATGGCGCGTCGTGTTTCAATCACGCTTTGGTAAGGCGAAATGGCTACAGCCTTATTGCATAGAAACCTTGATGGCTTTGCCAGAGGAAGGCTTTAAAAGCATTGATATTATATGCCCGGGGTTTACCATTGATTGCCTGGAAACTCTGGAAGAAATTAATATGACCAATAAAGATATTTTTATCCAGGCAGGCGGTGAGCAATACCAGTATATTGCTGCACTGAATGATTCTGAGGCGAGTGTTAAGCTGATGTTGGACTTAATTGAGAATAAGGTAACTTCTTATTATTAGTGGGGTAAATAATATTACACCGCTCGTCATCCCCGCATGCTGTTAGCGGGGATCTACTATTCCATCAGGTATCAAAGCTTCGTGCCCCGTGTTAAGTATGTAGCCTAATCTAATGTTATGGCCTGGCACTTTCGTTCTAGGTTTTGTCTTCGCTATGCAGTCGATAAATGTCTTGTAATAAACGGAAAAAAATAGCGATGAAAAAAGAAGCGTTTCAAATAGGGCAGGAATTTTATACAAGCGCCGGAAAGTGGCGCTGTACTGATATTGGAACCCGCGTTGTAATAGCCATTCAGCTAAATCAGCAAGATCCCAGGAATTATAATGGGCCGCCTTATTCAATCCCCGAGCATGTGTTTGATGAGTATGATATAGAAGGCTGTAGCCTTGATGCTGCCGAGTTTGAAGATAAAATTGAAAAAATTATACCCAGTAAAAAGCTTGATAGCATTCATGATGCATTGATGTTTGCCAGTGCAGGTGGTTATGGTGAAGGCTCTGCCATATTGGATAGGCAAAGCGGAAAAACTTATTACC
>DAOVWV010000263.1 GCA_030636485.1 Methyloprofundus sp. | reverse complement strand
TGTAATGAAGTCACTGACCGGGAAATTAAGCACGCAACCAGCAAAGGGGCGTGTTCCATGCAAGATTTACGTAATTCATTAAATGTCGCGACAAGCTGTGGTCGATGTGCGGATTGTGCAAAGGGATTATTAAAGGAATACCTATCTCCCACTGCCGCCCGGGAGTTAGCGGCTGGATAAAAAGTAGGCTACGGATTTAATGCGAGAGCAATATCCGTGTGTCTAGCAGCTAAGCATTTCTCAACTCCTTGAACTTATCAATATAACACTGATGAAACACTAGCCTCCATGAGCGGTGGTGTAAACAATATTGGCCTAGCCTACCTGCGCTACGTTTGAAAGATCTAGCCCCTCCTGCAAGACTGCAAAGTACCTTATTAGCTATCATTCCACCAAGACTTACAACGGTGTTTATTGCCTATACCCCTGAAAAACAGCTTAAAGTTTGGGATAAAGTCCGGAGTAATTTACAATGTTATTGATATAGGCCTGCTTTAAGCGGCCATCCTGAGGTGATCGTGTTGCTAAAAGTGCACATTGATCATTTTCACTTAGATTTTTCCTGATTTTTTCACTATGTACAAATATGACGGCCTACTTATTCATCAGGAATATGATGAGCATGGGGCTATAGAAATTGTTGAAACCGATGGTGTTCGTGCCTTGCATTTTGGCACTCACCCCAGGCAAAGCAGCATGCTGCTAAATGCCCCCAACGAATTACATTCAAAATATGTCAGGGCGATGATGGCCTGGCTACTGTTTAAAGACCAGCCCGAAAATGTTTTGATGATAGGCGTAGGCGGCGGCTTGTTAAGCAAGTACCTGCTTTATCAATTCCCTGATTGCCAGATAAAAGCCATAGAATTTCGTCAGGCAATCGTTAAAATTGCACGGCGTTTTTTTGCTTTACCCTTAGATCCACGAATTAAGGTTAAAATAGGCGATGGCGCAGCGTATATCAAACAGCAAAGTCAGCAAAGGTCTGAACAACATGATTTAATTATGATTGATGCCTTTGATCATGAGGGAATGGCTGAAACCATGCAAGGTATTAATCTATTTGCTGCCTGTAAAAAATTACTCACGGATGATGGTTTATTAGTCGTGAATCTATGGGGGAGTAAAGATGATTTATTTAAGCAATTGACTTGGGATATGGGAGCAACGTTTAATTGGAAGTTGTTGTTTCTGCCCGTGCGGGGGCGTGGCAATGTGATTGCAATTGCTTTTGCGGATGGGGTGGATCGCTATTCAATGAAAGTATTAAGGGCGCGTGCCAGGCAGTTGGACGCGCAGTATCAGATAGAGTTTATTGATTTTATAAAGGATATTAAAAGAAATAATGGTAGTGTATTAAAGAGAGTGATAAAAGCATGAATATTTTAGATGCCAAACATATATTTTCCTATCGAAAATATTGGGCGCAACGGTTTGGTACGGCACAGGAATTACCCATGAGCCGGGCAGAAATGGAGGCGCTAGGCTGGGATAGCTGCGATGTTATTTTAATTACCGGGGATGCCTATATAGACCACCCTAGTTTTGGAATGGCGTTGATTGGGCGTGTACTGGAAGCTCAGGGCTTTCGGGTGGGAATCATTTCCCAGCCTGATTGGCAGAGTGCGGATGATTTTAAGCGTTTAGGCGCGCCGAATTTATTTTTTGGCGTGACGGGCGGGAATATGGATTCGATGGTGAATCGCTATACCTCGGATAAGAAAATCCGCTCAAATGATGCCTATACGGCAGACGGGGAGGGTGGTAAACGTCCTGACCGTGCGGTGAATGTGTATTCACATCGTTGTCGT
This sequence comes from Methyloprofundus sp., assembly GCA_030636485.1. Lineage (GTDB taxonomy): Bacteria > Pseudomonadota > Gammaproteobacteria > Methylococcales > Methylomonadaceae > Methyloprofundus. Next base: position 2,008 of record DAOVWV010000263.1, on the reverse strand, counting down.
GAAGCGTTTAAAAATGTGCCGATTATTATTGGCGGGATTGAAGCCAGTTTAAGACGGATTGCGCATTACGATTACTGGTCGGATAAAGTTAGAAAATCGGTGCTATTAGATTCTAAGGCTGATTTATTAGTCTACGGTAATGCTGAGCGACAAATTGTCGAAATTACCCATCGCTTAGCGGCAGGCGAGCCGATTAGCGATTTAAAAGGCATACGTGGCACGGTGCATTTTGTCAAACAAGTGCCTGCGGATTGGACGATTAAAGATTCTTCAGATTTAGATGTGGCAGGCAAGGTGATTAAGCCTAAAAGCCCATATCTTATGGAAGAGCAAAGTGTGTGCTCGGATAAACAAGAAGAAGCACAGCAAAAAGAGCCTAGTCGCTCTAAAATTAGCAATCAACAACGTGCAAAGACCGTTATTCGTCTACCTGATTTTGAAACCGTTAAGGATGATCCCGTACAATATGCCCATGCTTCACGGGTGATGCATGGTGAGACTAATCCGGGTAATGCGCGCCCCTTATTGCAAAAACATTTGCAGCGCTATATCTGGGTAAACCCACCGCCGATACCACTGACGACGAGTGAAATGGATGGGGTGTTTGATTTAGATTATTCACGTTTGCCGCATACGGGCTATGGCAAGTCGAATATTCCTGCGTTTGAAATGATCCAGCATTCGGTGAATATTATGCGCGGCTGCTTTGGCGGTTGTTCTTTTTGTTCGATTACCGAGCATGAAGGGCGTATTATTCAAAGCCGTTCAGAAGACTCCATTATTAAGGAGATCGAAGCCATACGCGACACTTCGCCTAATTTTACCGGTAATATCTCGGATTTAGGCGGGCCTACAGCCAATATGTATCGTTTGGCTTGTAAAGATGAAAAGATAGAAATGGCCTGTCGTAGGCCTTCCTGTGTTTTCCCAGGCATTTGTGAGAATTTAGATACCAATCATAATCCATTAATCAAATTATACCGTCGCGCAAGAGCGTTAAAAGGCATTAAGAAAATTTTTATCGCTTCAGGTTTACGTTATGACCTGGCGATTGAATCCCCTGAATATGTAAAAGAGCTGGTGACTCACCATGTCGGCGGCTATCTGAAAATTGCCCCGGAGCATACCGAGCAAGGCCCATTATCCAAAATGATGAAGCCAGGCATGGGGACTTATGACCGTTTTAAGCAAATGTTTGATAAGTATTCAAAAGAAGCGGGTAAGGAACAATATTTAATTCCATATTTTATTGCCGCTCATCCTGGTACGGAAGATAATGATATGTTAAACCTTGCCTTGTGGTTAAAGCGTAATGGTTTTCGGGCTGACCAGGTGCAGGCATTTTTGCCATCGCCAATGTCAATTGCCACGGCGATGTATCATTCCGGTAAAGATACCTTGCATAAGGTCAGTCGTCGCCATGATTCGGATATGCCGATTCCTAAAGGGATTAAGCAGCGACGCTTGCATAAGGCTTTATTGCGTTATCATGACCCTAAAAATTGGCCGCTTATTCGTGAAGCCTTAAAAAACATGGGACGTGCTGATTTAATTGGTAATGGCAAACAGCAGCTTATTCCTGCATGGCAGCCAAAAGAGGGTGGCAAGGATGATAGAATTAAAGGCAAGGGGCAAACCTTTAGAACCCAGCGGACAGAAAATAACCGGCGTAAGCCACCCGCGAAAAGGCGGGCTAAAAAGCGGATATCTGCATAGGGAGTGATATGCTTTGCGTAGGAATGATGATAATTTTTTAAATAAAAGCTTTGCAAGTATTGAGTAAGCGTCTATAATATCCGCTCTTTAGCTGATGTAGCTCAATCGGTAGAGCAGCTGATTTGTAATCAGCAGGTCGCGGGTTCGATTCCCATCATCAGCTCCATATTTCAACTCACTCATGGACGCAGTGATATAACACAGTTTACGCTGGTGTAGCTCAATCGGTAGAGCAGCTGATTTGTAATCAGCAGGTCGCGGGTTCGATTCCCATCACCAGCTCCATACTTTA
>DAOVWV010000066.1 GCA_030636485.1 Methyloprofundus sp. | reverse complement strand
TGGGTTAAGCTCTATTCCGTCAATCCAGTCTTGCTGTAAGCGTACCGGCTTGCCTAATAATTCGGCTAAACGCGTTGCAACCGGCTGCAATGAAGCCGCCGCATCAAACTCACCTTCTGTTGGGCGGCCTAAGTGTGACATTAGCATCACTGCTGCACCCGCCTCTAAAGCTAACTCAATAGCAGGAAGGCTGGCACGTATGCGGATATCACTGGTAATTTGCCCATCTTTAACGGGAACGTTAAGGTCTTGGCGGATTAAAATGCGTTTGCCTTTCAAATCTAAATCAGCCATTTTTTTTATGGGCATAATTGTCTCCTAAAATAAGTTGTGAATGAGTTAAAATGAGTATGTACTTTACAAATTAAAGTCACTTAATCTTTAGATAGGATTATACCTTAACTCTGTCTTGTGATTAAATTAAGACTTTCCATTCAGCTTCAGGGCTGAATTAAAACAGAGCAGTAATGCGATTTTCGCAGCAAAATAATGAATAACCGAGGTAAGCTATGACTATTGATAATCAGGAATTTAAAAACGCACTTAAACTTTGGGCGAGTGGTGTGTCAGTCGTTACCGCACCATATTCAGAGGAAGAGCTTCATACTTGCGCTACTGGTTTTTCTAGTGTATCAATGGATCCGCCACAGATTTTAGTCTGCATTAATGATACAGCTGAAACAGGTGCCGCTATTCTGGAAGATAAAAAGTTTGCGGTTAATATTCTGACAGCCGCCCAGCAACAGGTATCCAATGAATTTGCAGGGGGGAGTAGCATGCAGGAACGCTTTGCTAACGTAGCATGGCATAAAGGGAGTTTAGGCTTACCCGTCTTTGATAATGTACTGGCAAGTATGGAATGCACAGTGGTACAGCAAATACGGGCGGGCACCCACTGGGTCATTATTGGTGAAATTAAAAGTACGCAATGTCATGCAGGGAACCCATTGCTTTATTTTAACTCTTCTTATCAAGATATAGCGGAATAAAACTATCCTGATCAGTTCTTTATACGATTGAATTCTCGCTTCTAAATATCGGGTTAGTTTTTTGGCAGGCAAAAAACTAACCCGAAAACAACTATTCCACCGTTGATTTTTCCAACCCTGAATATACGGGGCACCAAGCTGTATAACCTGTTGCAACCAATATCAGACCAATAAGTAACAAAGGAATGGAAGCTAAAAACAGTGAGACAAATAATGCGGCACAGCCGGCATAAAGACGTATCTTTTTTTCTTTAGTGCCAATGTTAATTTCAAATTTAAGCATGCGTTTAAAATCAAAGCTCATGGTTTTACCTATTTTTATTCTATTTATGTGGAAAGACTAAAAAGTCTGTGTTTATCAAGTTTAAATATACAGGGCTAGTAAAAATGTGCAAGCCTAGGATGAAAAAAAGCTGTAAAAAACGAGGTGTTTTTAATATCATCCCCCTGCATCAGTTATAATATCCGGTTTTCTTTTTTCAGCTTATCAAGCGTTATTTTTCACCCCTCCCCTCGTAAAGACAGGAATTGAACAATGACAGGCAAGATAGTCAAATAGGTTATGTAATGGATGTAACGGAAATTATTGATTCTTTAAACGATGCACAGCGCCAGGCCGTTTCTGCACCCGCCAGATCCATGCTGATACTGGCAGGTGCCGGCAGTGGTAAAACCCGTGTATTAGTCCACCGCATCGCCTGGCTGATCAAAATCGAACATATTTCACCGCATAATATACTCGCTGTTACTTTCACCAATAAAGCAGCAAAGGAAATGCGGGGGCGCGTAGAGGATTTACTGAATATCTCCGCCCGTTCCATGTGGATAGGTACATTTCATGGCCTGGCACATCGCCTATTAAGACAACATAGCGAAGAAGCAAAATTGCCCGATACCTTTCAGGTGATTGATTCAGATGATCAGCTACGCTTGGTCAAACGCTTGATGAAGTCGATGAATATTGACGATAAGAAATGGCCGCCCAAGCAAATTGTATGGTACATCAATGCCCAAAAAGATGAAGGTCTCCGCGCAAAGGATATACGCGAAGAAAGTGATGATATATACCAACAAAAAAAGCTGGAAATCTATCGTGCCTACGAAGAGCTCTGTGCGCGTTCAGGCCTGGTAGATTTTGCCGAGCTACTGTTAAAGGCGCATGAAACCTTACGTGATAATGCAGAGCTACTGGAATTCTATCGCTCGCGCTTTAAACATGTCCATGTCGATGAGTTTCAGGACACCAATACCGTCCAATATGCCTGGTTACGCTTATTGACCGAAGGACAGGATAACCTGTTTGTTGTCGGGGATGACGACCAATCCATTTATGGCTGGCGTGGGGCAAAAATTGAAAATATGTATAATTTTCAAAAACATTATCCTAACCACCTGCTCATCCGCCTAGAACAAAACTACCGCTCCACGGGCAACATCCTGAAAGCCTCTAATGCCCTGATTGCATGCAACGAAGGGCGCATGGGCAAAGAGCTTAGAACCGATGATAGCGACGGCGATTTAATTTCCTTATACGCTGCCTTTAATGAGCAGGATGAAGCTTATTTTGTGGTGGAACGTATTAGAAAATGGGTAGCGGAAGGTAATTTACGCGCCAATGTCGCTATTTTATACCGCTCTAATGCACAGTCGCGACAGTTTGAAGAGAAGTTAATGGCAACGGGCACACCTTACCGTGTTTATGGTGGCCTGCGTTTCTTTGACAGGATGGAAATCAAGAATGCATTAGCCTACCTATTCTTGACGGCACATAAAGGCAATGATGCCGCTTTTGAACGTATCATTAATACCCCAACACGCGGAGTGGGTGCAAAAACACTGGATGATATACGCGGACTCGCCAAAGAAAAACAAATCACTTTATGGCAGGCGATGATTGAATTACTCAAAGCGGATCACTTTACCCCGCGCGCTGAAAATGCCTTAAAGGGTTTTGTGCAGCTGATCAATCGTCTAGCCGAGCAATCCAAAGATCTCGAACTTTATGAGCAGGTTAAAAATGCCATAGAAAAAAGCGGCCTGATTGAGTTTCATAAAAAAGAGAAAGGCGATAAAGGCGAAGCGCGTGTCGAAAACCTGGAAGAATTAGTCAATGCTGCGCGCCAATTTGATTATGACGAAGCTAACGAAGACGAGCAGAGTGAATTAGACTTATTCCTAGCCCATGCCGCATTGGAATCTGGCGATGCGCAGGCCGATGATTTTGATGATTGCGTACAACTGATGACCTTACACTCTGCAAAAGGTCTGGAGTTCCCATTGGTGTTTATGGTCGGTTTGGAAGAAGGGCTATTTCCTTCACAGCAATCGGTTGATGATATTGCACGCCTGGAAGAAGAGCGCCGCTTATGCTATGTTGGCATGACCCGTGCCATGAAATTACTGTATATAAGCTATGCCGAATCCAGACGTTTATACGGCAAGGAAAATTTTCCACGCCCATTACGGTTTTTGAAATTAATTCCCGCTGAGCAGTTACAGGATATCCGCTTATTTGCCAGTGTAAGCAAGCCTATTAGCAAACCAAAAATATCTAAGGCAGCCACACCTGGCACTAGCGGGCGCTATAAATTAGGACAACGCATCAGACATGAGAAATTTGGTGAAGGCGTGGTATTACAGGTTGATGGTGAAGGAGATCAGGAAAGGGTGCAGATTAATTTTGCAACGGCAGGCATGAAGTGGTTAATGCTGTCATATGCTAAATTAGAGGTTTTATAAAGAAAATTTGCGGCTACACATTTAACACAGAAGATAGAACTGGTGTGACACGCTTTAGCGTGTCCGAAACAGCAATAGCTAAAGCTATTGGACTCCTCCATAATGCGTTAAATGCTATTGTGACTTAGTAAAATTCCGAAAATCAGCCTCTGGAAAGGCATCATCCAATATTTCCAGCGCACTTAAATAGCGTTCATTAATGGCATTATGACGAATGCTATCGCGTAAATAATTAAATCTCGCCAAGTGATCGCTAATGCGTTTCTTGGCATACTCAACTGTCGTCCCGGTTTGCATGATAAAAGGCCAATCCGATGCCTGAGCCAATAATAAGGTACGTACAGCCTGGTTCAGTGCCCTTTCCTGTAAGGGTGTCGCTTTAACCTGCTGAAAAACAGTCGCCAGTTCTTCCATATCCGTTGCCGCCTTATGCAATAAAGGATAGATCCAGTCATTGGTTTCATTGATCCAGAAACTTGAATAGCCCTCGTGCCCCCAGGTTGATGCCGAAGGTGTTGCTATATGGTGTGTGGAGACCCGGCTTAAATAATCGGAACAACTGACCGTCTGTACGCCATTGGTCTTTTCAGCCGCAATACGTAATACCCACTCTAGCCATAGCGGCCCTTCAAACCACCAATGACCGAATAACTCGGCATCATAAGGCGATACAATCATGGGCAAGCGATCCATATCAACACTTAAGCGATTGATTTGTTGCTGGCGCTTATGAATAAAGTCCTGTGCATGTGCCTTTGCTTTTAACAAAGCCTCTCCAGGCTGATAGATCTTTTTCGCAAGCTCCGCACCCGTTACCCGGTGATATTTAATCCCGGTATTGATTCGGATATGCCCATCCAGAATATAGGGGGCAATATAATCCAAATCCAGATCAAAGCCTATATCGCTGTAATATTCACGATAATCACCATCCCCGGGATAACCATCCTTAGAACTCCAGACCTGCTTTGATGATTCGGGATCTCTGGCAAAAGCCAATACATCATTGCCACAGTTTATCGGTGCATAAACACTATTCGGAGGCCTTTTACTGGCATTATCAATACCGTGGGTATCGACGAAAAAATAATTGATTCCCGCATTTTTCAGATGTTTTTCCAGACCGGGATAATAGCCGCATTCCGGCAGCCAGAAACCCGCCGGTGCAAAACCAAGGTGTGAGATAAACGTTTCAACCCCGGTATTGATTTGATTGCGTACCGCCGCTTCACTCTTATTTAACAAGGGTAAAAAACCATGCGTCGCAGCACAGGTAATCAACTCCAGATGGCCTGTTGCATGAAATTTCTGAAAAGCGCTTAATAGTTGACAGTCATATTGACGAACAAAAATATCCCGCGTATCCAGGTACAAGCGTCGATAGAGCCGCGCCAGCTTTTGATACTCTGTCCCCCGCGTTCTAACAATTTCCTTTTCTGCCAACTCTAATTGCTTATTCAGGTGATGCAGGTAGCGCGCCTGTAACAAGGGGTCACTCAACATTAAAATCAACGGCGGCGAAAGTGACAGTGTTAGCCGGTAATTGACCTTATCCTGGTGCAGTCGTTCAAGTGAACGAATGAGCGGTATATAACATTCTGTTATCGCTTCAAACAGCCAGATTTCCTCGAAAAAACTGTCGTATTCAGGGTGACGTACAAAAGGCAGATGTCCATGCAGAATAATCCCTAAAAACCCTTTTTTGATAGTCACGCTTAGTTACAACCCCGACCAGAAGTATTTTTATTAATGCTATTGCTTGCGCTTGTATGCTGCATACCCTCCATATGGCCAAATAACTGACTTATAACAGCGGGTGACAGGCTTTGTTCATAGACCTTTAAATCGTAGCCATATTCATTAAAATCTCTCAAAATAAAGACACCCTGCTCTTCACCTTCCATTGTTTCAATATTTTCCTCAATAGTTGCAGAATAGTCTGGCACTGACGCAATTTGCCGCGCATTTTCAGTCTCACCCATGCTTTCTTCAGCAAGCGGATTTTCGCGTGGCACATGAATGGCATTGGCCGTCGCCAAAGCAGAAAAACGCCCATCAGCCTTCATTTCACCGATAACAGCCGAATAGGTCGTTGCAGCCATGGGTAAGCGTACTTTTTGCTGATTCTGGTAAGCAGAGACAATGATATCAAAACTCATTTTGATATCATTGTCTTGTTCACCCTGTTCAGGCAAAGAATAAACTCGCAAGACAAATTGCCTATCAGTCTCATTAATGGCATTATCTGTTTCGATAGCTGCAAGGTTCCAGTATGCGTATAGATTTAAAGGGTCTACGGGCATCAACACCAGTTCCGGCTGATGGTGGGGATCATAAGGCGTGTAGTTCTGGATAATTTCATCACTAATATCACGTAATTCTTGTTGGGAAAGTTTAAGTTGCGGGTTATATCTAGATTGCCAGAACTTCATTATCAGTCAAATCGTGTTAGCGTTAGAGTATGTGTGTTTGAATACTCGGAAGCGGGTACTTTTTTATCCCATGAGCTGTTTACACTTGAGAGCGATGATTATACAAGCAAACTCGTGTAGGGTGGGCAAAAAAACTGCCCACCCCACCGCGGGGCTCAAGCTTTAAATGTTTGAAACGGGGTGAATACCCCGTCTCGTTCAAAGCTTATCAATCTCTTGCTGCGTAAGACCTGTTGTTACAATAATAATATCAATGGCAACTTTTTGATCTTTTAACGCTGTTGCAAGCTCTAATGTCCTTTCTATCTTCCCCTCTACCTTCCCCTCTATTTTTCCTTCCGCCCTCCCTTCATTAAAGGCGGTATCCTTAACATTTTTAACTTCCCAATAATCTAATAAACTTTTTTGATAACTTTCATATTGGTCGGGCTTTAAATGGGATATTTCGGCAATTTCAAAACCTTTATTAAAAATAGGCTCATTTAATATACTTGGGATATGGTCAAATGTTTCCAGATTCTTTAAAAAATAAACCCACTTATCAAAATGGCTTTCTAATTCATTGGCTTGTTTATTAAACAGTGGCATTTGCAAAAATTTAAAATGCAGCTTGTCATAAAACAACTCGCCATCCTGATCTTTTAAACTGACATCACGCCTGAATTTACGCATTTCTTCCTGTTCATCATAATGAAAATCAAGAATGGCAATAAAATAGATGGGAAGTAGTTTAAAATCCCAGCCGCCTTTTTGCGCCTGCTCTCTAATGGGAAAAGTGGAATAGAACAAGGAACGGTCTTTAAAAAAATTGACCTTGGCTTTTTGCATTTCGACAATAAATTTATGACCCTCATCTGTCTGGCAATATATATCAAAAATAGCCGTGCGCTCTTTTGCAGTATCATTTAACTTTTCCGCATTTTTAAATTCCAGTGTCGCTACCTGATGATGCGCAGGCAACAACTGATTTAAGAAGTCAATCAGTAAATCCTTGCTGGCTTCCTCACCAAATAGTTTCTTAAAGCCAAAGTCGGTATAAGGGTTAAAGTATTTTGTATTCATAAGATTTAAAGCCTATCTTAGCAGCGTAGATAACGTAATCCGACATTTTACCCCTCCTACAAAGCTGGACGGGATTTTTATCCCATTCATAACGTTTATGGCTCATGATATTACACAGTACTTCTTGTTGCACTCAAGCTTTAAACGCTTGAAACGGGATGAATACCCCGTCTCGCTCAAAAGTTTATTATTTGCCTTATAACGTAGGATGGAAAAGCGTAGCGCATTCCGTCATCACACCACCCATACCCAATCAAGCGTACAATATTATTTCAGGCAACATCCTCGATAATCAAACCACCGTGCAATACTTTGTCGGATTTCGCAAAGCTCATCCAACCTACGTTTTATTCATCCGTGTTACGCGTTGCGCCTTCTGGAGACTATCACCCCAT
>DAOVWV010000175.1 GCA_030636485.1 Methyloprofundus sp. | reverse complement strand
CTGTTAGAATGTCTGGTATTTGCAGACCGAGCCAGTGAAGATATTTTAGGCCTAAAATATCTTCACTGGCTCGGTCTGCAAATACCAGACATTCTAACAGTGAATTACTCGCCATGCGGTTGGCACCATGCAAACCTGTATGCGCCACTTCACCAAGGGCATATAAACCGGCAATATCGGTCTTTGCGTAACTATCTGTCATCACCCCGCCGCAGGTATAGTGCGCAGCGGGAACCACAGGGATGGGGTCTTTGGTAATGTCAATATTGAGTGTAAGGCATTGCTTATAAATAGAAGGAAAATGACTTTTAATAAAGTCGCTGGGTTTATGGCTAATATCCAGATACACACAATCAAGGCCGTGTTTCTTGATTTGATGGTCAATGGCACGGGCGACAATATCGCGCGGAGCGAGTTCGGCGCGCGGATCATACTGCTGCATAAAGGTAGAGCCATCCGCTAAAACCAGCTTACCGCCTTCACCACGCACGGCTTCACTGATTAAAAATGAATGCCCATCGGGGTGATAGAGGCAGGTAGGGTGAAACTGCATAAATTCCATATTGGCAATACGACATCCAGCCCGCCAGGCTAAAGCAACACCATCCCCAGTCGAAATCTGCGGGTTAGTCGTATACAGATAGACTTTATTTGCACCGCCCGTTGCAATGGCAACGGTATTGGCGCTCATGGTTTTAACCTGTTTGCTGAGCGTATCTAAAACATAGGCACCGAGCACCCGCTGTTGTTTATAACCCAGTTTATGAGTGGTAATTAAATCAATCGCATTATGGTGCTCTAATAGGGTGATATTCGGGTGTTGTGTGGCCTTATCAATGAGTGACAGTGACAGTGCTTTACCCGTCGCATCGGCATGGTGCACGATACGCCGTTCGGAATGTCCACCTTCCTGATTGAGGTGTAATTCCGTTTCGCCCTGCTTGTTTTTACGTCCGGTAAACTGCATGCCTTGCTGGTGCAGAAAGTCGATGCTTTTTTTGCCATACTCGACAGTGAGCCTGACTATTTCAGGGTCACACAAGCCCGCGCCTGAAATAATGGTATCCTGAATATGGGATTCTATCGAGGATTGTTGTGAATCCAGTACTGCAGATATGCCGCCTTGCGCGTAAAAAGTGCTGCCTTCGGTTAAGGCAAATTTTGATAATACGGCGACCTGGCACTGATCTGCTAATTTGAGTGCCAGGCTAAGTCCTGCACCGCCACTGCCTATAATAAGCACATCGTAGTTTTGTTGAGTCATGCTATGTTTTGAATAATTGAATGGGTATTCATATAGGCATATTATACTTCACGCGAGTATGACTGCGTAGCCCCTTATTTGATCACTGTATACCTGAAGCCTAATTCACATCGCTGGCTGGATTAAAGAGGGCAATCAAAAATGACATTCCGCCCCTATCCAGACATTGTTATTACGCACACTATCAGATTCATAATTAAATTTTCTTTTGCCATGTTGCCAACCGGTCTTGAGTGCCGTTAACTCAGTCAATTCATAGACAAGCTCAAGCTCTCCCTGGAACACATTTTCATTGCCATTATAGTGAGTATCACCGACATAAGAGCTGGTGTAATCATTATGTTCGTAATCAAATATTGCATTCAGGAAAAGGCCGTGTAATACATGTATTTTAAGTTCGGCTGATGCAAAATGGTTGATATAAGCAATATCATCCTGGTATTGCACTGTCTCATCAGAGTCTGTATAGCCACGTTCAAAATGATAACCAGCGACGAGTTCAATATCAGGTGTTATAAGCCACTCGGCATGAGAGCCCAGAGTAAAAAACTGTGTGTCACGATAACTAAAAGGCGGGTCATATAATCTGATTCCATAGCGAACCAGCCCGCGTAAAATCAGTGCTTCAGTCAGTTGGTAATCCAGATGCATGGCCAAAATATGGCTATCTAATTGTTCGTCAGCTTCGTGTTTATCATGCTCTTCAGAGGCACTATGCTGTGGTTGAGGGGCTGCATTCTTGCCTATATACAGTCCGGGAATAAAATCATAAAGCAGCGATAATTTTGTTCTTTCAGTCAGTCCTTGTTCAATTGCAAGCTGAAAGAAGCCGTGGGTATAGTCCGAATGATCCTGAAAAATATAGCCGCCTGCATCCAGTGAAAGCTGAAATTCACCGAGATTGTTAACAGTATCCCAGCGGACATAAGCATTCGGCTCGTATACAAAATCAGAGCCTTGGTTTGGCTCGTCAACAATGGGTTGGGTGGGGTCTTCATCCAGTGAAAGGCGGCGTGTTACCGAAAAAAGACCCACATCATCAGTATAATAAGTATTAAAGTCAAAGCCTGCAGACCATTCTGCCTGTACGCTATTGGCGCTTAGCAGCATGATAAGCGGTAATGATATTCGATGGAAATAAGGGCGTTTGTAGGCTGGCATATTTCTATTTTTAACACGGTATGCTGTTGACATCATCTTACTGCTAAAGTTAATGCAGCAATAAAAAAAACAGCGATTGTTGACGAGAATGAGTATTATACTCATTTAAATTAGAAGATCATTTAATGCTAATGTATGGTTCATAAAAAAGTGGGTGAGCCTATAGGCTCTCGTTCCCACGCTTGACTGGGTAGCATGCAGGAGTGACGGATTTTGCAGAGTTCAGATGCCAGTGGATAATGAGAAGTGACGGTGATTCCTGTCAACGAATATATCACCTTAACATTTCTATATGTGGGATTCCATCTTCCAAATAGGATTTAGAAACAGCTTTAAAGCCAAATGTAGCATAGAACTTTTGTTGGTGTTGCTGGGCAGAGATTCGAATGGCTGTATTCGGATATTCATCCGCAATACGCGCAATCGCTTCAGCGGTTAGTTTTTTACCTAGCCCTGTTTTACGTGATTCAGGCAAAACCAGGACTCTACCTATAGAAGGTTCTGGGTATTTTTTTCCAGGGAAGACTACGCGCAGATAGGCCACCATTTTCTTATTCTTTGCATCCTCATGCCAGCCGATTAAATGCCATGCAACTTGATCCAGATCATCGACATCAAGGTAGGCACAACCCTGTTCAACGACAAAAATAGCCTGGCGTATTTTTAAGATTTCATATAACGCGTGTAGAGAAAGTTCATCAAACGAAGACCATTGCCATTTTATCATTGTGGTTTTTTTAGTCATATAAGAAAAGATGGTAACTAACCATCTTTTCTGCTAAAAATGCAGGAAGGATGATTACTCAAAGAGTTAGTGCGTCTGGTCATAATGAGACATCACTAAATTTCGTGTTTTTCGTGGACAAGTTATTTATAATACGCTGTGACTGCCACAACTATATTCAATACATTATTAAGGATACCTTAAGTGAAAATAAAGACATTAAAACTAAATAATTTTCGGCGTTTTGAAGATTTTGAAATTAATTTTAATGAGCAGATTACTGTGCTTGTCGCTCGCAATGGCGCGGGTAAATCCAGTATTTTAGATGCAGTCGCAACCGCTTTAGGTGCTTTTGTTACTCGACTACCCAAAGTAACAGGCTTAAACCCCAAAGAAAAAGATTTTAGAGTGTTTAATGATGGGCGTAAACCACCCTATATGCGAATCACCAGCGAAAGCTATAATGGTATCAAATGGGATCGGACAGAAAAGCGTGATTCAAGTAAAAAAACCTCTTTAGAAATCCCTGATGCTCTGGGACTTAAAGCACTTAATGATTATGTAGATCATTTTGTAGACTTATATAATGATGATAGCAACTTCCAGTTACCTGTTTTTATCTATTATGGCACAGGGCGTGGTGTTTTTGATATTCCACAGCGTAAAAAAGGATTTGGTAAAGCTTTCTCACGATTTGATGCCTTTAATGGCTCATTAGAAAGTAGAACTAATTTTAAACGTTTTGTTGAATATTTTTACTTTTTGGAAGAAAGAGAAAATAAATTGCAAAAAGAACAGCGTTCATTTGATATAGAGTTGCCTGAGTTACAAGCAATTCGCTTGGCTATTCAGCAATTAATGGACAATTTTTTTGACCCAAGAGGGGCTTACCCAGCGGGTATAAAAGTAGATTGGTTTGATGATGGTAAAGTAAAGGAATTAAGAATTGAACAACTGAGTGATGGCTATAGAACAACACTTGCAATGGGAATGGATATTGCTGCACGTATGGCTGAGGCTAATCCTGATGCAAAAGACCCCCTTGCGACAGAAGGGGTTGTGTTAATTGATGAGGTAGACTTACATTTACACCCAGGATGGCAACAACATATATTAACGGATTTAATGCGTACCTTTCCTAATGTGCAGTTTATTGTTTCGACACATAGCCCTCAAGTCATTAGCTCCGTTAAACCAGAGTGTTTGCGAGTGATTGATTGGCAAGGTGGCTTACCCAGTCTATTGCCTGTTGACTTTTCTGAAGGGGCAGAAGCCCAGCAAGTATTGTTGGATGTATTAGGGCTTAAATCTCCTCGTCCAGAACAACTGGAGATTGTTAAAAAATTACACCAATATCAAACCATGATTGAGCAAAATCAATGGGATTTACCTGAAGCAATAGCCCTAAGAGATGAACTTAATCGCTGGGGTGGTTCACATGAGCCAGAACTAGCACGGTTAGATATGGATATTCGCCTAAAGGAGCTAGACCGCTAAGATGAAAAATATTGTTAAAGGGAGCGAGCCAGATAAGTTAATGACATATCGTGAAAACAGCCCACAGGGTACTTGGGATAATTGTAAAAATAATAGAAATCGTCGAAAAGAAATTCAGCAAAAACTCTTAGCAGATCAAGGCGGGCTATGCGCCTATTGTGAAGTTGATTTAAAGGCAGG
>DAOVWV010000185.1 GCA_030636485.1 Methyloprofundus sp. | reverse complement strand
TAAATCCATTGCATCTATAATCATAGCGGCATCAGTAGCATTTTTTCCAGACGTATATGCAAATTGTTGAATAGGTACAATTGCAAATGGGTGTAGTTGCTCCTCCCACCCACTGAGCATAGGACTTTTCCAATTTCCGTAAGCTTTTCGAATGTTTACAATACCATATGTTGCAAGTTCATTTAATACACCATCAATCGCTTTATAGCTAACATTATCACAGTCAATCAAGAGTGCTATTTTTCTTTCTTTTTCCATATTATGCTTTGCTTGGTGATAAATTTTGGTGAATTCTAATGAGGTTGTAGAAAAACCCTAAAATAAGATCCTCTCTCAGCTATTCACAATTTTTTTGATTTTTAACATCATCCTCGCTTTATCCATTTATTTCAACATTTTCATTTCATCACCTGTTTTCTCTTCCTTCTGCTCTCCATTTATGGTGATTTGCCTCAATATTGTGCCCATTTCTTCTCACGCCTTCCTTGTGGTGGTCTAATAACCCTGTCCTAAACGATAGGAGCTTATAACCCCCTTAATCACGAAGCTATGGGAGTTGGTATGACAGCGATGCGCGTTGGCTCACTCAATTAAAATAAGAGCGTCAGGGTGTTACGCCAAAAGGAAGCCGAGCTATCACCTCTGATCAACAAAAGATTCAAGATTTGGAAAACCAGATCAAGAAACTGAATCAATGTGTTTAACTTTAGCCATTACCTGCTCCACTGAAATGAGCTGCATTGCGTCTAAACTAGGGATTTTCTTTTGCCAGGCTAATTCTGTCGATGGTTTATGCATAAATTCCTGGGCAACCTGAGCATAGATATTAAGACAGTTTTGCAATTGATTATAAGGACCTATATATTCAGGCCGGGTAACGGCATAAAGTCCAATCACCGGAGTAGCAACCGCATTAGCCAGGTGCAAGGGGCCGGTATCGGGAGAGATAACAAGTGATGATTGTTTTAAAATCGCTGCCAACTGAGTCAGTGTCGTTTTGCCCACTAAGTTAAGGCAAGGTGAGTCCACTTGCTGTTGAATTTTTGCGCCAAACTCAATTTCTTTAGCATTCGGCCCTCCTGTTAGTACTATCTGTTTATCTGGGTAGTGGGTCTTCAAACGGTTAATTAAGCTTATATAGTGTTCGAGTGGCCAGGTTTTTTCTTGTGTAGAAGCCATGGGATTAATGGCAATCCACTGCCGATGTTCCTGTAATGCTTCGGCAGCCCAGTGTTGATCAATGTCACTAATCGCTAGATTTAGATCATCTGCGGTTATCTTTATTTGTTCGGTAAGACCTGCAAACTTTTTTGCTAATTCAAAAAAAATCTCAACCTGATGCAGGTTTTTGGGTAAATCATAAGCGGTATGGGCAAATAAATGATGTCCTTCACGCGAATAAGGCGCACCAAAACCTGTTTTATGCTCAGCAGATAATAAAGCCATGACCATATTGCTGACAAAGCTTGTTTGAAAGCTTATTAACTGTCCTGTATTTTGCTTGTGCCACTGCTGCTTAAAGCGCCAATAATCAGCAATGGATTTAGGCTTGTTGATAGGCACTACATTCACTTCACTCACTTCTGCCAAAATACTGGCAATGGGCTTATCTATCAACCAATCTATCTGGGTGTCCGGGAACTGTTTTTTGAGCAGCCTAACTGCGGGCAATAGCATTAAAACATCACCAATCGCAGAAAGCCTGATGATGGTAATTTTATGAGGTAAAGCTGGGTTATTTATCATGCAATATAAGAAGGTTTTTTGATTCTGGCACTCTCGTTTCTGAGTGCAAAATCAAGGTTAATCCATACAGGAAGTCGCATTTATTCGACTAACTCATCATCAACAGCTGTACTTATGCCATAGGCTGGGTAATACAAATATCAATCGCTAAATATAAGCCAATGTTTTAAGCACAATAAGCCCGGCAGTAATGACAAGTGAGCTACTCGCTGTGCTCAGGGCAATAATTTCAGCCGCTATTGTACCGTGCGCGGTCATTTTTTTTGCCATAACATAACTGGATACTGCTGTTGGGGATGATAGCATAAGATAGATAAGTCCTAAATCCTGCCCTTTAAAATCCAGATTAATTGCCAGCAGTGTGCCTAGCAGTGGCATTAATATTAATTTACACAATGTTGCACCTATGACTTCTTTTTGATGCCCCCGAAAGTTATGCCAAAATAAGCTGCCACCGATACAAATAAGTGCCAGAGGCAAGGTCATTTGAGCAAGATACTGCCCCGGCTGCCTGATAAAGGAGGGGATCGGTATTTGCAGTGCTGAAAACACCAGACCTAAAACAACGGCAATAATAATTGGGTTGCTTAAGATTGACCTGTAGGCACTATGCTCTTTAGGCTTTAGTATTAATATGGCCAAGGGGTTATCTATGATGGCAATAAGTGCCATATACAGGCTTGCTACTGCCAGCATTTCAGTGCCGTATGCATTTAGCACCAGTGCAATGCCGATAATCCCCAGATTTCCTCTAAAAGCCCCTTGTATAAAAACACCGCGTTTATCTTGCTTGATAAACATAAGGCTCAGTAACCAGAAGAGGAAAACACTGCCTAGAGTATAGCTAACGCCAAACAGGAAAAGAGGGATATTATTTACCTGACTTAGCGTGGTGTTGGCAAGACTAAAAAAGAGCAGGCAGGGTAAGGTAATATTAAAAACAAAGCTATTGGCAATATTGATAAAGTGTTGATCGAGAAATCCCGTGCGACGAAAAGCAATGCCCAATATTAATAAAATTAAAATCGGTGCAGTGATGTCTAAAGCAAAGGAAAATTGTGCTAGCATTTTAGTTTTGTCATGGGTTTTAATGTAACTTCTTATTATCCACTGGTATCTGAACTCTGCAAGAGTCGTCATTCCTGCATGCCGTTAGCAGGAATCTATGCTCAACGTAGATTCCCGATAACGTTTGTGCCCACTAGACTTCGGGAATGACGGGCTTACCTAGTCAATCGTAACTGCGTGAAGTATAGAATGCATATTACAAAGTATATGCTTTGTTTTCAATAGATTTACACTATTTACATTTATATTGGTATAAAATACAAGAAACCTAGAATTGATTAGGATTTTATCTAATGGAGTTTTTACAGCGTGGTTAAAAAAAATAATATATTTACTTTGTTGCTTGGCTGCTTTCTTGGTGTAGCGATTGCTACAGCGAGTTCAGTACTGGCAGATAAAGAGGCGGAACAGGAGGCACTTGCTCTCCCTTTTGATGAGCTAAGAACATTTACTGAAATTTTTGGCCGTATCAAGCAGGATTATGTTGAGCCTGTTTCTGATAAAGAGCTTCTTGAAAGTGCCATTCGCGGCATGTTATCTGGTCTGGATCCACATTCAACTTATCTGGATAGCGAAGAATACAAAGACTTAAAAGTAGGTACAACCGGGCGTTTTGGTGGGTTGGGAATACAGGTCACCATGGAAGATGGCTTTATTAAAGTCATTTCTCCAATTGATGATACGCCAGCACAGCGTGCAGGCGTGCAATCCGGTGATTTAATTATTAAACTGGATGATCAGCCAGTGAAAGGTATGACCCTGACCGGTGCAGTAAAAATAATGCGCGGTGAAGTGGGTAGCGAAATTGTCCTGACTATTATACGCGAAGGCAAAGATGCGCCATTTAATGTGACTTTAATCAGGGATATCATCAAAGTCAAAAGTGTGCGTAGCCGCACGCTAGAAGAGGGTTTTGCTTACCTGCGTATCAGTAGCTTTCAGTCGCCTACTGGGGATGCATTGAAAGAAGAAATCAAGAAACTTAAGAGTGACAATGGCGGTCAATTAAAAGGCCTGGTATTGGATTTGCGTAACAACCCCGGCGGCGTTCTAAGCGGTGCGGTTGCAGTGAGCGATGCTTTTTTAAATTCGGGCAAAATTGTGTACACCGAAGGGCGTATCAAAAACGCAAAAATGGATTTTAATGCAACC
Organism: Methyloprofundus sp.; assembly: GCA_030636485.1. Taxonomy (GTDB): domain Bacteria; phylum Pseudomonadota; class Gammaproteobacteria; order Methylococcales; family Methylomonadaceae; genus Methyloprofundus. The sequence goes on along the minus strand of DAOVWV010000185.1, from coordinate 674 downwards.
CCAGGCGATTTGATCAATGGTGCGCCAATGGTTGTTTTAATTAATGCCGGCTCTGCTTCTGCTTCTGAAATTGTTGCGGGTGCTTTACAGGACCATAAACGCGCTATTATTATGGGCAGCAAGTCGTTTGGTAAAGGCTCGGTACAGACCATTCTGCCTACCGGTAATGGCGGCGCTGTAAAAATAACCACAGCACGTTATTTCACGCCTTCAGGTCGGTCGATACAGGCGACTGGGATAGAGCCAGATATAAAGCTTAGACGACTTAAGCTGGAAGAGTTAGAGGCGGCAACATTTACCCCGATAAAAGAAGCTGATTTATCACATCACTTATCAAATGGTAATGGTAAAAAATCAGACAAAAAAGGGGCCTCTAAAGAGACAGAGGATAAAAAAGGTGTGGATTTACGTGATTATCCACTCACGGAAGCCTTGAACTTATTGAAAGGTATTGCAATTTTACGTTAGCGGTTCAATAACTTTGCTTGGCTGAGACACTGTAAACTAGGGTTTGCAGTGCCTTAGTACTTAGGTAACTTCTCGTTACCCACTGGCTCTGAACTATGCAAATCCCGTCATTCCTGCATGCTGTTAGCAGGAATCTATGTTCAACGTAGATTCCCGATAAATGCTTGTGCCCACGCTTGACTGGGTAGACTTCGGGAATGACGACC
>DAOVWV010000107.1 GCA_030636485.1 Methyloprofundus sp. | reverse complement strand
TAAGTACCTTAATTTTATCTAAATCGGCTAAAAACAAGGACGCTTTCCATAAAGTTATTATGGAAGTTTTTTAGTAAGAAAAAAAGGCAATATTATGAAAATAAGGCTTGATTTTAAACGTGGAAACTCCCACGCTCTGCGTGGGAACTAGATATTACCCTACCCCTAAGCTGATCCCCAATATCTTGTATTTTTACACATTCGGTACTCACATCCATTAAACACATTTAGTGGGTTCTTTGTAAGCCCCTGAATAATGATTCATTTAGCGCAGGTACAAACATATGCCATTCAAACGTATTTCCCAGACCTTTTCTCTACTGCTGCTACTGACAGCAAATAGCACTCACCTTTTAGCACAGCCCTATGCCTTTATCACCAACCAGCTAGACAATAACGTAGCCGTTATTGATTTGAAAACCAATCAAGTCATTAAATCAATACCGGTTAAAGGCAAGCCTGTCGGTGTTGCGGTTAATCATCAACTCGGGAAAGTCTATATCAGCACCCCGGAAGGCAATGGCTTTGTTGTTTTAGATATTAACAGCTTGCAACAGACACAACAGGTAAAAGTAGGCGGCGCTTCTGTCGGCATCACTGTTAGCCCTGATGGAAAACGTCTGTTTGTTGCCGATTGGTATGAAAATAGCGTTGCTATTTTTAACACCGACGATATGCAACTAGAAAAAAAAATGACCGTGGGAAAATCCCCCTCGGGTCTGGTGGTCAGCCCGGATAATCGTTGGCTCTATGTTGCCAACCGTATGGATGATACTCTTTCGCAAATTGATTTGGCAAAATTAACCATTAGAAATACCACCAAAGTGGGTGCCCACCCTTTTGGTATCAGCCTGGATAAAAAGGGCGAGCGGATATACAGTGCCAATGTAGAAAGCAATGATGTTTCCGTATTAAGCGCCCAGAATTTAAAGCGCATTGCACGGGTTAAAGTGGGCGGACGACCTTATGCTTTAGCCTTTGCCTTAGATGAAACATTACTCTTTGTCACCAACCAGGATGATAACAATGTTTCCGTGATTGATACCCAGACATTGAAAGAAATTAAAATAATTGAAGTGGGCGACAAACCGGAAGGCATTAGCACCCATACCGATGACCGCCATATCTACGTCGCCAACTGGTTTGATGGCACTGTTTCCGTGATTGATGCAAAAACATTAAGCGTAGTCGATACCATAGAAACAGGCGAAGGCAGCCGGGCTTTTGGTGACTTTATCAGTCGGTAGGCATTCGTTTCTACGCTCTGCGTCACTGCCATTAAGTTAAGGCACACATCCTATGTTTCTCGTTCCTCACGCTCCGCGTGGGAATGCATAGGCCGACGCTCTGCGTCGCGGAACGAGGAAACTATAGAATGCTCCCTGTACCACGGAACGCAGAGCGTTCCCTTATGAATTCCCACGCGGAGCGTGGGAACTAGATCAAGATGCGCTTCGTACCTCAGCACATCCTATGTTAATTTTTTCTCGTCCCCCATCACTATGCCTGCACAAGTAGAAATATTTTCCCAAGGTGAGGAAGTTATCACCGGTCAAACGGTCGACACCAATGCTGCATGGCTTTCTCAAAAACTCGTGGATATGGGGTTTAGCATCAAGCGACATACCACCGTTGGCGATCACTTAAATGATTTAAAAACTTTGCTGAATGAGGTTTCGCTACGTGCCGACTGTTGCATTTGCACGGGAGGGCTGGGACCTACCAGTGATGATTTAACCGCACAAGCCGTTGCTGAAGCATTTGGCCGACCTTTGCAACTTGATCCCGTCGCCTTGCAGCAAATAGAGCAACACTTTACGCGCCGAAAACGTATCATGGCCGATGCTAACCGTAAACAGGCATTTTTTCCTCAAGGTGCTGTGCGTATAGACAATGAATGGGGAACGGCGCCTGGGTTTGCAATACAACAAGGCCGTTGCTGGTTTGTTTTTGTTCCCGGCGTGCCTTCTGAAATGAAAGCCATGTTTGATAAGCACATCGCCCCCCTACTCTTGCAGCGTTTTTCATTACAGCCTGACCGGCTAATTACATTACGCTCGGTAGGCATAGGTGAGTCTGATTTACAGGAAAAAATCAATACGTTAAGCATTCCGCAATCTGTGCAGCTTAGCTTTCGTGCCGGAAGCGATGAAGTGCAAACCAAGCTATTATTTCCGGCAGGCACGGAGCCACAGCAAATGAAAATGCTGGTCAACCAGGTTGTAAGGGCTATTGGTGATTATATATTTGCAGTTGATAATCTGGATAAACGACAAGGCGGGCTGGTCGATACGATTGATCAATTAATGCAACAGGCTGGGTACAGTTTATCAATTCAAGAAACAGCCTCGCAAGGGTTAATTGCAGCAAAATGCATTGCCAAACCCTGGCTGGTTTCTTCAATATATAGCCAGTCATTCATATCGAGTAGTGAAAATGATTATCTGCAAACGGCTAAACAGCTTGCAGCGAAAATTCGGCAACAGGAGAAAACGGATTTAGTGCTGGTGCAGCTATACCGTGGCAGTCAACAACAGTTTCAGCAAAAAGAGCAGAATATCCTGTTATATACTCTGCTATTAACGCCTGACGGCTGCCAAAGCAGTGAATTTACCGTGGGAGGCGATATAAAGCGCAAGCAAAATCAGGCAGCGATATTAGCACTGGATCTACTGAGGCGTTATTTACAAATACCTGAATATAGCAAAGACTAAATCTTACTGGTTTTAGTGTGTAACCATAGCCAAAGGCGATACAACACTGTCAGTACTATCATCGCTGATGCACCGGTAAGGAATTGCTGATACTCTTCTATGAGTGCCTGAATTTGAACGATGACTGAAGGATTCACTTCTTTATAAAGCAAACCGCTACCTAAAAGAAGGACAAAATACCCAAAGCTGCGTTTTAAAATACTCGCTGGAAGATAAGCCGCAAGTTTTACACCGATATAGCTACCAAAAATAGCCATGCCGGTGATCATGCTGGTGAGTTGAATATCAATATTTAAATGATTGGCATGCCCCATTAGGGCAGCAACACTTTGTAGCGAAATAATAAACAAGGATGTTCCAATCGCCGCATGAACAGGCAGGCTCGCCAAATGCGTCAACGCGGGAACCAGTAAAAAACCGCCCCCAACACCGACCAGCCCGGTAATAATACCTAAGAAAAAACCATCTAACAGTATCGCAATAATCGGTAATTCTACCGGGCAAAAAGACGTACTCTCTATACCGTCAGCGTCTTTATCAGTGTCCGGTGATTTTTTTCCCAGAATCATGGAAAAGGAAGCCACTAACATGACCAACCCCAATAAAATCAGCAATAAGGCATCGGGAACATACACCGTTAAACGCCCGCCCAGAAAAGCGCCGAACATACCGGCAGAACCAAAAATACCCCCTGCTTTCCAGCAGACATGCTTTTTAGCCGCATGATATAAGGTCGCAATACCACTGGTGCTCCCCACAACAATCAGCGATGTGATAATCGCACTTTTGGCGGGAATATCTAACAGATAAACCAATACCGGCACAGTCAATATAGACCCGCCGCCGCCTAACAGACCTAATAGAATACCAATAACAATGGCTAAGATACTGACTAAAAACATATGGCTGTTAACCTTGTCTTAGAGGTGATTTATGTGTTCCTGAGGCACCACAAGCCTGATTGGCAGGCAATGCATCATCAATATATTTAGGGTAAGGAAGGTCAAGATTCTGCATGATCTCAATAAATTCAGCGACTGTTTTTTGTTGTCCCAGACGTGGATTCAAAGCCATTTCCTGCGCAATGCAAGACACCCTCTTCCCCGTATAGTCATGCCCCGGGTAAACCAGAGTATCAACAGGCAGTTTAAACAGTTTCTCAGTCACACTTTGATGCATCGTTGCCGAATCACCTTGCTGAAAATCAGTCCGCCCACAGCCATTAATCAATAAGGAATCCCCGGTAAAAACCCGGTCATCAACAAGGTAACTCACACAGCCACCGGTATGCCCTGGCGTATGCAGCACCTTGATTTCAATACTACCGACATGAAACCCGATACCATCAGTCACCAGTAAATCTGCACACATAGCCCCCGCGTCTCTATGCACAATACTTTTACTCCCCAACCGATCCCGTAATAAACTGGCACAGGTAACATGATCCGCGTGTACATGCGTCTCCAGTGTATAAACCAGCTCAAGATTTAGTTCATCTAACAGTTTAGTATAATGCTCAAACTCTATGGCCACCGTATCAATCAAAATGGCTTTCCGGCTCGTTTCACAAGCTAAAAGATAAGTATAAGTGCAAGTATCAGGTTCAAATAGTTGTCTAAAAATCATGTTTATTTATCCATTAATAGCATTAAATTTTATTCAGGAATGCGTACGTTATTTAATTCCCACGTAACGTCTTATTATTCACTGACATCTGAACGATGCAAAAACCGTCATTCCTGCATGTTGTTAGCAGAAATCTATATTCAGTGTAGATTCCCGATAACTGACTTCGGGAATGACGAGCTATTCATCTTCGTTTACCCTTGAATCATGAGAAGTTACATTCCCACCTCTTAAGCATAACCGATATTATAAATTAATTATACGCTAAACTTTTGATAATTTATTCTATTAACAAGCTACACTTCTCATACACATAGAGCACAGACACAAACTTTTTGACCCGCTTTATGAACTAAAATCAGCCTCTCCCTCCCCTATTCTTTGACATCTTGTTAAGATCACTTAATAATAGTGTCACAGACTAAGGAATGCCCGTTTATTCGTGGCACACGACTCAACAATTCAATTTTTTTGGAGTATCAAATGCTCAATAAAGTAACTTTAATAGGAAACCTCGGGGCTGACCCCGAAATACGCTACATGCCGACCGGAGGTGCCGTAGCAAATATTAGCATAGCAACAACGATGCGCTGGAAAGACAAACAAACAGGTGAACGCAAAGAAAATACCGAATGGCATCGCGTTGTTTTCTTTAATCGTCTAGCAGAAATTGCCGGTGAATATTTAAGAAAAGGTAGCCAAGTCTATATAGAAGGCCGCTTACAAACACGTAAATGGCAAGGACAGGATGGTCAGGACCGTTACACCACTGAGATTGTTGCCAATGAAATGCACATGCTAGGCAGTAGACCAGGTGGTGGCACAGCCCCTCTGGCAAATTCACCGACACCCGCAAGCCCACAAAATAGCCCTGCGCCCGCACAGTACCAAGCCCCACCCAGCTCACCTCCACCAGCGGCACAGGAAGATTTTGATGATGATATTCCGTTTTGATTCGTATAAAATATATATTGTTAACTTAATTAGGTATTATATTAGCATATATTTATTATAAAACAATAGGTTATCTTTTGATATTAGCCTTTTATTTTTGTAAAGAAATGAAGGGCTTTTTTATGTCCATAAAAGTGTTGACACATCAGAACATCATTTTCCCAAAGTTTCTTTGGTTTAGCATATCGTTGCCAGGGGTCGAATACGCAAAGCCATTCAGCTGAAATCAGCTCATCACTCTGATAAATTTTTATATGGTTAATTAAGGAACGTGCATGAAATGAGTTTTTTCCTCATATAAAAGAGGCTAAGGCCTTGAGAAGATGGTGCTGTATAGTTATCAGGATTTGTTATTCGCTACCCAGTGTAATTAATGGCACTTAATTGCTTTTCTGCCGCATCACCTAAATAATCACGTAAGGCAGAGAAAAAGGCAGGCCAATGGCCATTATTATTCTGGCATAAATAAGCCTTTGCTAAGGTTTTCCGGGCAACAGTTAAATCTATTCCTTGGTTGACCATTGCGCGTAATTCATCATTTACTTTATTCAATACAGGTTTTCTTAGTCGTTTTAAACGTTCAGCATCTAAGCTTAATTTATCAATCGTATTTTGTGCAATGACTGGGTCAACACTGGCAGTAGCACAGTGCTCGGAGTTTATGTTGATACTTCCAGTATCGCGAGTATAACTAAAAAGGCTAGGGAAAGCAGGTAACTGCAATGGGTTAAGAATAATATCACTCCAATTTTTATTATCTTTAGGCACATCACAGCTATGGTCAGGGCTAGAAAAGCGGTTTGCTGCATCAACAATATCTGATCTAGAGCCACCATGGCAACAAGCCAATAGATTACTCCAATCTAAATGCCAATTATGGGATGTAGCCGTATCTGATTTAGGGT
>DAOVWV010000002.1 GCA_030636485.1 Methyloprofundus sp. | reverse complement strand
TTTTAGTAATCTATCATCCATAATTTCGAGTATCCTGGGTTTTGTGCATATAGTGCCTAACAATGGAATTCACCCGCGCAATATAACGGAGCCGGAGCGGAATTCCATTGTTGGCTTGCGAGCGTAGCGAGCCAAGCCAACAAGTACTTCACCCATTCCCCCATAGCATAGACCACGACATATCCATTTGCAATATTTATAGCGTAGTAACAATAATTCTAACTATATAACATCCTATTTGGCATGTTATACGAAAATCAGCCATTACGAGGATGATTTTCAACAAAGACACTTCCGCCAGGAAAAGATTTATTGGATAATCCCCCCTCAATCCCCATCTTTCCATTAAAATAACCCCCAAAAACCACCATGACCCCTAAACTTATTCTAGCTTCCGCTTCACCGCGCCGTAGCGAGCTACTTAAACAAATCGGCCTGCAACATACAATACAGCCTGCGGATATTGATGAAACACTTTTGCATCAGGAAAAACCGGATGATTATGTGCTACGTGTTGCACATGCCAAATCATTGGCTGTACAGGTGCAGTCTCCCCAAAATTCGGTTGTTTTAGCGGCGGATACTTCGGTGGTGTTGGCGGATACTATCATGGGTAAACCGGAAAACCTGCAACATGCTATCGCTATGTTAAGCCGTTTATCCGATAATACACATCAGGTTTATAGCGCGGTTTCTATACGCGGACAGCAAACCCAGCAAATTTTATCGGTCTCAAGTGTGACTTTTCGTGCCATTTCGGAGCAGGAAATTATACAATACTGGCATACGGGGGAACCTGCTGATAAAGCAGGTGCTTATGCGGTACAGGGCTTAGCCAGTATTTTTATACAATCCATTCATGGCAGTTTCTCTGGCATTATGGGGTTGCCCTTATTTGAAACGACACAACTACTAGCGAATGAAGGAATAAAAATTTTCCATGAGTGAAGAAATACTGATCAATGTTACTCCGCCAGAAACTCGCGTTGCCATCGTTGAAAACGGGGTGATTCAGGAAATTATTATCGAACGCACCCGTCAACTCGGTCTGGTCGGTAATATTTATAAAGGGACCGTTTGCCGTGTCTTACCCGGTATGCAGGCCGCATTTGTCGATGTTGGCTTAGAACGCACCGCTTTTTTACACCTGTCTGATTTAACCAGTCAGGAACTGGCGAATAATGATTCGGAAAATATTGAACATTACTTGCATGAAAATCAGCAAATTATCGTACAAGTCACTAAAGATCCCATTAGTAGTAAAGGTGCGCGCTTAACCATGGAACTGTCCATTCCTTCACGCTATCAGGTTTATATGCCTTATGCGCTTAAGGGCGGTGTCTCTCAACGGATAGAGCACGAACCGGAAAGGCAGCGCTTACGTGCTTTTCAGGATGCCTTTCAGGAAAAACACAAAGCAGGGGGCTTTATTGCCAGAACAGCCGCCGAGTGTATAGATGAATCTGTTTTAGAGTCTGATATGTTGTTTTTGTTACAGTTATGGGATTCGATTCAGGAGAAGATCTTATTGGCAGAACCAAAAGCATTGATTCATTATGATTTACCTCTCAGCATCCGTACTTTACGTGATTTGTATACCGATAATATTGAAAAGGTAAAAGTTGATTCTCGCCTGACTTATCAACGTCTGGTTAAATTTGCCGAAGAATTTGTTCCTGATATTCTGCCTATTATTGAGCATTACACCCGTGAGCGCCCTTTATTTGATATTTATAATATCGAGGATGAAATTGAAAAAGCCTTAGATCGTAAAGTTTACTTAAAATCAGGTGGCTATCTCATCTTTGATCAGACTGAGGCGATGACAACGGTTGATGTAAATACCGGGGGGTATGTGGGGGGGAGAAACCTGGAAGAAACCATTTTTAAAACCAACCTTGAAGCGGCTCAGGCCATTTCGCGTCAATTAAGGCTACGTAATCTAGGGGGCATTATCATTATTGACTTTATTGATATGCAAAGTGAGCAGCATAAGCAACAGGTTTTGTTGGCATTGGAAAAAACCCTGGATAAATGTCATGCAAAAACCAAAATTACCGAAGTGTCTGCTTTGGGCTTGGTTGAAATGACCCGCAAGCGTACCCGTGAAAGCCTCGCGCATATTTTATGTGAGCCTTGCTCTGTCTGTGGGGGCAAGGGGGCGATGAAAACGGCGGAAACCATTTGTCTGGAAATATTTCGCGAAATTATCCGCGAGGTCAGACAATTTAATGTACAGCAAATTCTGGTGTTGGCCTCTGTTACCGTGGTGGATAAATTACTTGATGAAGAGGCGGATGTGTTGGCAGACTTAGAATCATTTTTAAAAATTCGCATTAAATTCAGGTCTGAGGCTGAATACAATCAGGAACAATATGATGTAGTCCTGTTATGATCGTTGGTCGATAATGATAAAACGTATCCGTTACGGATCCATTCGGTTTTGTTTCTGGGCATTATTAACATTGGCAATCAGTGTCAGTGGTTTGCGTTTTGCTCTCTCCGAATTACACCTGTTTAAAACAGATATTGAAGTACAGCTGAGCCAGTACCTCGGTGCGCCGGTGAGTATTGCCAATATTCAGGGAGTCTTAAAGGGTTTCAGGCCTGAACTGGCTTTACTGGATATTAAAATACACGCCAGTGAACACCAGCCAGCGGCATTGCAATTACAGGAAATTCACCTGGGACTTGATTTGCTGGCTTCATTTGCACATCCTTTGATAGAGTCTCTGCGGATTACCATCATGGGGGCTAAACTCTCGATAAAGCGCCTAAAATCAGGCAGCATTGCTATTCATGGCTTACCCAGTGTCGAGGATAGCCAGAATCCTGACTGGCTAATGCAAGGCAGGCAATTCAAACTGGTCGATAGTGATATTAATTGGCAGGATGAAAAGCGCAATGCAGAGGCTATACAGCTGAAGCATGTCAATATTACAATTGATAATAAACAGTCGCAGCATAAAGTTGTTATCAGTATGGATTTACCTGAAGCTTTAGGTCAGTCATTAGGTCTGGCGATGAAATTTAGCGGCAATATCTTTGTGCCAGATAGTATTGATGCGCAACTGCTGGTACAGGGTAAAGGTATCCAGCTTGCAAAACTCATTACCGGTGATTTGCCCTTTGATTTCGCTTTTAAAAAAGGGCGTGGTGATTTTTCATTGCGCAGTCACTGGCAGGCGACGCAAATGTCCCAAATGCAGGGCAGCGTACAAATGAATCAGGCGGAAATAAAGGATAGACAGAATAATCTCTTTTCGATAGACCGGCTTGCACTGCAATTCAAATTACAAAAGCAGCAACAACAATGGCAACTTGCGATACAAAATTCACACTTAAGTTCTCGGAAAATTGATTTAGAGATTGCGACACTCGCCATTGCATTAGAACAAAATGATCAAGGTGATTTAAGCCATTTTGCGCTTAATTGCCCTCAGCTGGATCTGGGGAAATTAAGCCGTATCATGACGCGCAATAAAGTCCTGACATCTGAACTACACCAGCCACTGCAAACACTTGCCATTAAAGGTGAGATTAAAGACTTGTTATTTCTGGCTAAACCCTTGGAAGAAACGTTTGCCATCAGCGGGCAGCTGAATCAATTCCATAATAAAGCACTGGATGATATTCCGGGCATGAGTGGTCTTTCGCTGTCTATTAAAGGCACGGAAAAACAGGGCAGGGTTGTTGTCAATTCTGAGCACATGGCTTTAACATTACCTTCTCAATTCAGAAAAGCGTTACATTTTAATCATGTCTTGGGAGAGTTGCATTGGCAACAACAGGCTGATAGCTGGGTACTTAGTAGCCCGATGCTGGCATTACATACGGCAGATATCAAGACCAAAAATAAACTGCAACTGACTTTTCCAAAAAATGAGCAACCGCTCAGTATGAATCTGCAAAGCTATTTTTATCAAGGCCGTGATGTTGCACAAATCCAGCATTATTTGCCGGTTGGTATTATTGATTCGCCAGCATTGGTCGATTGGCTGGATCATGCATTTGTCTCCGGTTCGATCCCTCAAGGCGGAGTATTATTTAAGGGTGCATTAAAAGATTACCCTTTTACGGATAGCAGTGGTGTGTTTGAAGTGCTGTTTGAGGCTAAAAATGTAGATTTACATTATTCCGACAATTGGCCTTTAGTCGAGAACTTAGGGGCGGACATTCGTTTTTTTTCCGAAAGTTTAAATGTCAATATTTATCAGGGGCTTGCTGAGCAGGTGAGTATTAAACGCGCGAACATTAAAATTAACTCATTAACGCAGAGTGAAACACTCTCTATTAAAGGAGATATCACTGGCGAGCTGGTTCAAGCGGTGCGCTTTTTACAGCAAACCCCGTATAAAGAACAGATAAGTACCGTTAATAAGCTTGTTGATATGCAAGGTTTGTTTACTGCCGAGCTTGATCTGGATATTCCGTTGACTGATATTCCGGCTAGAATTGATATTACTGCAATGCCGCAAAATTCCCGTCTACATATTGCGGCTGTTGATTTACCTGTTACAGGCATCAATGGGGCACTGCATATCACTGAAAAGGGTATTTTTAGTGATCACTTAAGTGCTCATATTCTGGGCTTTCCGGCAGTCGTAAAAATTGACAGTAAAGAAGAAAACACTCAGGTGCTGGTTTCAGGGCAGACGGATAGCAGACATTTAGCGGATCAATTTTCAAATCCAGTATGGTCATATTTGAGCGGAACAAGTGCTTACCAGCTGGCGTTGAATGTCCCTAGCGATATGGATAAAACGACTAGACTACAGTTAAATACAGACCTGGAAGGGGTCACCGTGGATTTTTCACGCTTGTCAAAGTCGAAGGCGCAAGTCCGGCCTTTGTCGCTGGATTTAACGCTGGACAGATCCGGGGTAAAAGCTTTTAGTGTTCATTATAAGAATCTTTTAATGCCTGAAAACAGCCTGGATATTAAGCTTAAAAAAATTCTGCCACATTGGCAGGGGATTATTCAAAGTCCTTTTGCACAGGGCAGTGTCTTTATACCGGTAGAGCTGGATAAAAACGCGACCATTAACTTTTTATTGGATGAGCTAAATTTATCCACCTTAGGTGCGATAAACTTTAAATCTGATAGCGCTGCTTTTTCATTGGATGATTTTCCGGCTATCAATCTCGAAAGCCGAACTTTATATTGGCAAAATCATAATTTAGGGAAATTAACATTACTGACAGAACCGTCCGGCGATGGCCTATTTATTAAACAGTTGAGCATTAAGTCTGCCAGAGATGAACTTGACTTGTCAGGGTATTGGCAACAAACAAAGCCCGGGACTGAAACAAGAATTCAAGGTAGCCTATTAAGTCAGAATTTTGGACACTTGTTACAACAACTTAAACTTTCCGAGAATATTATTGATGCGACTGCTGAATTGCAATTCTCACTTAACTGGAAAGGGACACCGATGGAAATGTCCAGACAGACAATCAACGGTGACGTTAAAGCCTACATAACGGATGGGCGGATTCTAGGGGTGGAGCCAGGGTTGGGACGGGTACTGGGCGCGTTGGATACCTGGAAATTATTCAAACGTCTACGCTTTGATTTTTCTGATATTACCGCAAAAGGTTTAAGTTTTACTGAAATCACTGCGGATGTTTTACTGGAGCAAGGCTTGGTCAGTACCCGGAATTTCCATATTAATGCCATGCCAGCAGAAATCAACTTAACTGGCACAACCCACCTAGAGACTAAAGAGCTTGATTTACAGGCAACAGTCCTGCCTAAATTCCCTATTGCTGGTACAATTATCGGCAATGCAGCTAATACAGTTAGCAAAAGGATCATTGGCGAGCAACGTGCAGGCGGCTTATTATTAAGCTTGCTTTATGATATAAAAGGGACTTGGGAACAATTTACAATCAATCGGCAATTTAGCCCTGCTTTAGGAATAACATCAGCGAATGATAAACATCCATAATGAGTCAATCTAATCAAAGTAATATTTATGAGTAAATGTGCGGCCATACAAATGGCATCCAGCCCCAATATCAGTTCCAATTTAATTGAAGCCGAACGTCTTATTGCCGAGGCGGTAAAAGCGGGGGCAAAATTAGTTGCCTTACCGGAGAATTTTGCCTTAATGGGGCAAACCGAATTTGATAAAATAAAGAATAAAGAACAGGACGGTGCTGGGCCTATCCAGGACTTTCTGGCGAATAGCGCAAAAAAACATGCGGTGTGGATTGTTGCTGGCACCATGCCGATTGCTGACCCAACTGATGAAAACAAAATACTCTCCGCCTGCCTGGTCTATAACGATCAGGGGGAGCGTGTTGCCCGTTATGATAAAATTCATTTATTCGATGTCCATGTTCCGGGGACTGAAGAGGTATATCGTGAATCGGATACCATTAGTAAAGGGTCTGAACCCTTAGTCATCGATAGTCCTTTTGGCAAGCTCGGCATTGCCATTTGTTATGATCTGCGTTTTCCTGAGTTATTTCGCACTCTGCAAGAACAAGGTATGGAAGTGCTTATTCTGCCTTCTGCTTTCACCGAAAAAACAGGGGCTGCGCATTGGGAGCTCTTACTGCGGGCGCGGGCGGTTGAAAACCTGTGTTATGTTATTACACCGAATCAGGGTGGATTTCATGTGAATGGGCGGCAGACTTATGGGCATAGTATGATTATTGATCCCTGGGGAACTGTGATGGGCTGCAAAAAAACCAATGCGGGCTTTGTCGCCGCAGATATAGATCTTACGCGTTTACATAAAACCCGTGAGTCATTTCCGGTGCTTCAGCACCGTCAAATTAGCTGCGGGTAACTCATGGATAATCTTTTACACTTAGCAAAACAGGCCATTCTTGTCCCTACCGGTATACAGGAAAGTGATATTCATCGTGTGATGGATCAGTTGATCAGTGGTACGGTCGATGATGGCGATATTTATTTTCAATCCAGCCACGCGGAATCCTGGGTACTGGAAGATGGTATCATCAGAGAAGGTAGCCACAGTATTGAGCAGGGAGCGGGGGTGCGTGTCCTTTCTGGTGAGAAAACAGGGTTGGCCTATAGCGATAAGATTGAAATATCTGAACTGTTGGCGGCAACAAAAAACGTTAAGGCCATTGCACGTCAGGGGCAAAATGCAAAGATCGCTCTGCCTTCGAGACCGAGCTACTCACCGCTTTATTCGTCGGTCAATCCATTAAGTTCCATCACAGATCAGCAAAAAGTCGATTTTTTACGTCAGCTGGACAGTCGTACCCGGCAATTAGATTCGCGCATAGAACAGGTGATTATTAGCCTGGTTGGTGTGCAGGAGCATATACTGATAGCCAATCAAGGCAGTTCACTAGTCGGTGATGTCCGCCCTCTAGTGCGCTTGAATGTGAGCGTCATCGTAGAAGAAAATGGTCGTCGTGAACAAGGTGGCATGGGCGGCGGAGCGCGTTCTGATTACAATTATTTTCTGGATCAGGATCGAGCCTTTAGCTATGCTCAGGAAGCCGTTCGACAAGCACTGGTTAATTTAGAAGCCATTCCAGCGCCAGCGGGTAGTATGACTGTGGTATTAGGTTCGGGCTGGCCAGGTATTTTATTGCATGAAGCCATCGGGCATGGACTTGAAGGTGACTTTAACCGTAAAGGCACTTCGGCATTTAGTGGCCGGGTGGGTGAGCGGGTTGCCTCTTCATTGTGTACCGTGGTGGACGATGGTACTTTGGTGGATCGGCGTGGCTCTTTGTCGGTTGATGATGAAGGGACTGCAACACAATGCACGACCTTGATTGAAGACGGTATTTTAAAAGGCTATATGCAGGATAAGCTGAATGCACGTCTGATGGGGGTTAAGCCGACAGGAAACGGGCGGCGTGAATCTTATGCCTGTACTCCGATGCCGCGGATGACCAATACTTATATGTTACCTGGCGAAAGTGAACCGGAAGAAATCATTGCATCAGTCCAGAACGGCTTATATGCGAAAAATTTTGGTGGCGGGCAAGTGGATATCACGTCGGGGAAATTTGTTTTCTCAGCCAGTGAAGCCTATTTAATAGAAAATGGCAAAATTACCCAGCCTGTAAAAGGCGCGACCTTGATTGGCAATGGTCCAGATGTACTGACCCGCGTCAGCATGGTCGGTAATGACCTAGAGCTGGATAGTGGCGTGGGTACCTGCGGTAAAGAAGGCCAGAGTGTCCCCGTTGGTGTCGGCCAGCCCACGTTAAAAATTGATGCCTTAACCGTCGGTGGAACTGACGTATAACACTATCTTCTCGTTCCTCGTTCCCACGCTCTGCGTGGGAATGCATACGGGAACGCGCTGCGTTTCGTGACGGGGAAGTCAATGTATCGAGTACCCTGTGACACAAATTTCATAAAGCCCCCGCTATTTTAAAATTAAATATTTATGCAAACTGAACAAGAACTCATTCGCCTAGAAACGATTATTAATGACTTACTAGACGAAGCAAAAAAACAGGGTGCCAGCAATGCAGATGCAGGCCTGAGTGTCGATAATGGCCTATCCGTCAATGTTCGTTTGGGTGATGTTGAGACCATAGAACACCACTGCTCTCAAGGTTTGGGAGTCAGCGTCTATTTTGGCCAGAAAAAAGGCTCGGCAAACAGTACCGACTTATCCGCCAAGTCCATCAAGGAAACAGTGACAGCTGCTTGCAGTATCGCGCGTTATGCCAGTGAGGATCAATATGCCGGATTGCCCGATCCAGCCAGACTTGCCACAGAATTTAAAGACCTGGATTTATATCATCCCTGGGACATCAGTGCTGATGATGCCATTGACCTTGCGATAAACTGCGAAGATACCGCGCGTCAATATCATGCGGATATTAATAACTCAGAAGGCGCATCGGTCGATAGCTATTCAGGTATTCGCGTGTATGGTAATAGCCTGGGGTTTTTACATGGCTATGCATCAACCCGTCATTCAATTAGCTGTTCAGTGCTTGGTGAGCGCAATGGTGATATGGAACGTGATTATTGGTACAGCGTAGCCCGTGACCAGAAAAATCTGGATAGTTTTGAGTTAATAGGCGAAAAAGCAGCCCAAAGAACAGTGCAACGGCTAGGGGCGCGCAGTTTAAGTTCACGTAAATGCCCGGTTTTATATTCCGCTGAAATTGCCAGTGGTCTTATTGGTTCTTTTCTTGGAGCCATCAGTGGGGGGAGTCTATATCGTAAATCATCTTTCTTATTAGATAGCCTAGAGACACAGGTTTTTCCTGATTTTATCAATCTCTATGAGCAACCCCATCTTTTAGGCGCACTCGGCAGTGCACTCTACGATGCAGAGGGCGTAGCAACCCAAGCGAATAAAATTGTCACCGATGGCATACTCAATACTTATCTATTGAGTAGTTACTCCGCGCGTAAACTGGGTATGCAAACCACCGGCCATGCTGGTGGTGTACGTAATTTATGTATTAGTGCAGGCGACAAAAATCTTGAGCAACTGCTTAAGAACATGGACACCGGCCTATTAGTCACTGAGTTAATGGGGCAGGGTGTCAATCCGGTCACTGGAGATTACTCACGCGGTGCAGCCGGTTTCTGGGTGGAGCAGGGTGTAGTCCAATATCCGGTACAGGAAATTACCATTGCAGGGAATTTAAAAGACATGTTCCAGCATATTCTGGCGGTGGGTAATGATATTGATTACCGAGGCAATATTCGTTCGGGGTCTATCTTGATTGAAGAGATGGCGATTGCGGGGGAGTAGGGTAGCGGCTAGGTAGGGTGGGCAATCCTTTCTGCCCACCCATTTTATTCAATGCCGACTCACAAGGAAAAGCCTGCTAAGTTATAATGTAAAACTTAAATATAATAAGGTATATAGATAAAAGGATTATTGTATGCAAGCAAACCAGTGGATAGAACAATTTTTAGAGAAAAGAGGCTTATCATATGAGGATGTTTGCCAAGAGACGAAACCTTTATATCAATACCGTGTTACAGATGATGAGTTTGAATCCTTAAAACAAACCCTTAAATTATCTGCTAGTTTGGGTGTGCAACATATTTTTAAGGGGCTTAAGCTTTGGGATGCCGCTTTTGTATTATATGCAGCAGAATGGTGGCGGCGTGAATATGATGGGAGTTCCTGGAAATGGGGAAATATTTTTGCATCTTTTGGGGCTGATGTTAGGGAATTAAATACCTCGCAACGTAATCTTTTAGTTGAAAAAGGGCTATCTTATTGGCGCAGGAATTTACGTTTAGTTAATGAACGTAGACGTTATTTAGGAAGTATTGCAATTGAAGGTGGCTTGCCTCTAAAACAATTAACTAATACAGGAACCAATGGCGGTTGGTTGGGGAGAATTTTTAAGCAAGCGATTCCTAAATATATAAAGTTTAAGTCCAGTGGTGTAACAGCAACAGAAATTGTTGGAGAATATGCAAGTTATTTTCCACAAACATTCCGTAATGAAGAAATTTATTCCATTTTAGGTGAAATGCTGGATGTGGTTGTGGATCTTAAAATCAATCATCAACTCCATGAAAAAACCAACCCGATTGAATACCTTAACCAGCATGTACAAGGCTGGCAGGAACAGTTTCCTCTCCCCATAAATAATGAAGTAAGCTCTAAGCTGTTATCAGAAATGATTACAACAGCGGCAGCAGCCCGTGATATTAAAAGTAAAGCATTTACCGTTCATCGTTTTCTAAGCCATCAATATCATTTAGAAATGATGCTTGAGTTTGAGCGTTTTATCGCATTAAAAACCATTTTTTCAGGTATTTCTGAGGAAAGCATTCCTTTAAAATTAGAAGTGGAAATCATTTGTGATAATAAACACATTACCTCACTTGGCTATGCTTTAAAAACAAATAAAGACACCCCCTGTTTAAGAATGCCATGCTTAAAGTATGCTATTGCACCTGATAAGGCCACTTTATCTCACGTGATCCGTTTTAAACATCTTTCGGAGATAATTAAAGAAATTCCTTTGATCGGAGCTGAAAACCTAGATAATGAAGTACCCTGGGTCTTTAGTTGGCAAGATGAGCAATGGGTGTTAGAAGGTACAGCCAGTGTTTCAACGCGCGCAAAGCAAGTTAGAATTCTTTATCCTGAAAGCTTGAGGTGTGAGGCAGAAAACCAAACTATTATAACAATAATAGAACAAAAAAAACTGATTGAAGCCAGTGGTATTATTTGTTTAATAGCTAACAGTGATACCACCTATACGATTAGAACAGGGCAAGCCCGCTCAGCAGAATATTATTATTTAGAGGGTGTGCGACTACCCTTTATCAGTCTTCCACAGGCGCTTTATATGGGTTTACCTAAACTCAAATGTCTGAATACTGAAACGGATGTGCTTCAAGAGATTCCTATAACAGCGTTAGTTGCAAAGCGACTTCATTCATCGGAGGCCTGGAAGCCATTAAATAAAACAGAGCAAGGCATTTATGAAATACGTTATCTGGAAAGGGATGGCAGTATTAAGTTTCGTAAAAAATGTGTTTTATTACCAGAAAAATTCTTAATCCGCTTAAAACCCCAAAGGAACAATTCAGTTAATGGAAGTATTTACCTAGAACATGTGAAAGGTGCTGAACTTACCTGTGAAACGGCTATTCGGCATAATATTAGTAAGATAGGCGAAACGATTCAGCTTGAGCTATTTGCTGATGATATTCCTCCTTCATTTGTTCGTTTAAACTTGCGTTGGAAAGGGTTGGTAGACACGCTAACATTAACAATACCTTTTCCGGCACAAGGTGGGTTATTGATCTCTCCCGAAGAGCAACGGCTCCCTGAGAATTACCCATTATTTGCAGATAACTTATATGGATTTAGACTTTATCTATTGAATGAAAACCCCACACGGGAAAAAGAGCTACAGATTGAGTTAACGTTAGTTGATGATCATATTGATAGTCTCAAAGATCTCTATTTTCGTCACAATATCAAGTATAAAGGCTCTTTGATTGCAATAGCCATGATTGATTACCTGGAATGGATTAAAGCACTTTTATCAGTGACTCATAATCTGGATAGTTATATTAAGTTGACTATTTACCAAGGTGGGTTTCCTTTAATGATGATTAATATTTATCAATACCAGATGTCATTAGATAGAAATACCCTGGAAGGTAGTGTTGATCTAGCTTATAACGATAGTACGCAATGCTCTCAGGCACAAATTTCTGGTGTTAAATTAAAAGCCATGCGCTTATCCCAGCCAGAAGAAAGCCATATTGTTCTCGAAGAGAAGTATAGTGAAAATACACAGGTAGGAAGCTGGTTTTTTTGTCCCGAAAAACGAGTGGCTGAGCCTTGGTTAATTTATCCTTGCCCCAGCTCAGAAATATCCTTTAGGCCCATTCTATGGATAGGTGAAAACGAGGCAACTACGCCTAACTTAACCCCACTTGAAATATCAACATTGCATTCGGCAGTGATGATAGAGCCGATTAAGCTAAGAGCATTAGTAATCAACAAAATATTAGCACAGATGTGTTTTGACTTTAATCACAGTGGCTGGACTTATTTAAAAACGCTCACGCAAGAAACAACGCATTTACCACTAAATTCTTTTCATGTTTGGTCATTAATCACCGCTAACCATCAGGCATTGGCAGCAACAGTATTACAAATGGATCAAAATTTTATTGATAAGTTAAGCATAGAGCTCCCCGTTTTTTGGGAACTGATTACTTTAGCCGATTGGCTAATCGTATTTAATCAATATCAACTTTATTTGCAAGATTTATTAGGAGAGGAAGACAGCTATGTCAAAGAGTTGTTAGAATCACGAATTAACCACTTGGATTTTTTACCTGCGTCAATGGGAATAGTGAAAAGAGCATTAAAATGGTCATTATTGGGTGTGCCTGACCAGGAATTAAGCTTAATGACGATACCAGATGCTTTAAATATCTGTGTGATTCCTCCACTTGATAAAGCCCAACATGAACTTGATAGGCGACAAGCAGATAATCAGTGGTTAACAATTTTGAAAAATGAGCTGAATAGGTACTGGCATGATATGGACAAGTCATCTCAACAACTATTGAATATAAGTGAAGTATCAGAGCATCACTTACCTACACTTATGCTACCAATCGTATTAGCCAATTTTTGTTTAACAGAGTCCCCTAAAAAGTGGTCGGCAGATGTTGTACATATTTTTAAATTAAAGCAGCTTAAAAGCTTTGATGAGGAATGGTTTAATACGGCTTTTTTATTTTCACTTGCCTATTTATCGCAACAACCAGAAACGATTACTCAATTACGTGAGACATTGGTTAATATGAAAAAGATCAATGAGACTAAAATTCAGCAAATAGACGATGAAATTATTCTATTGCAAGTGAATCAAGTGGGAGAAACATAAAATGCAAATAAGTACAATTGAAGAAAATATATTATCGACAGTACATAACTTGCCGATTGAAAAGCAACAAGAAATATTAGATTTCAGTCTGTTTTTAAAAAATAAGTTACAAAAAGCAGAGCTAAAAAATCACTCTTCTTTTTCTATTGCACTGCATGAGTTTCTTAATGAGGTAAAAGGTAACCCATTAGGCATTGATACGGCTATTTTTGATCGTGATAGGGAACAAGAAAGTGGGCGAGATTTTCAGCTATGAGCTTAGTTTATTTGCTAGATACTAATGTTATTTCCGAGCCATTAAAAGACTTGCCTAATTCAAAGGTATTAGATAATATTGAACGTTATCACGATAAAATTGCAATACCTGTTTTTGTTGTGTATGAATTAATAAAGGGAGCGCGACAACTGTCTGAGTCAGTTAAACAGAGACGAATTTTACATTATATTGACAAGGTTGTTTTCCAATTACCTATACTGTCGTATACCGATAGTATAGCTATCTGGCATGGTGAAGAAATGGCGCGTTTGCAAGGCTTAGGAAAAACAGCTCCTTTTCTTGATTCACAAATTGCTGCGATTGCCGCAGGTAATGATTTAGTACTTGTCACCCGCAATACCCGCGACTTCCAAAATTTCAACGATTTATCATTAGAAAACTGGTTTGATTAAAGCCACCCTCAAAGAATAGATAAAAGGATGAGTATGTCTAAGTATTTCCAAGCGATTATTGAGCAACTCTCACAACGCTCCGCAGAAGCAACACTCAGTATTTTAGGCATTAGTCACCCACAATTAAGGCAATTTTTATCGGATAAATTTAATCAACCGACAGGCAGTGAAACCAGTTTTTTAGCCGATCCTGTTTTTGAGGCGATTTTTGGCTGGGAAGAATACGATAAAACAATGGATGCTTTAGCTGTTTCAGGTCATTTACTGTCACGTTCTTTGCTGGATGCAATGGATAAGCCACCTGCGGATTTAAAAGACTACCGATTTGGCAAAGACTGGAAACCCTACAAACATCAATATGAAGCATGGTATAAATTAGCCAATAGCAAGCCTCAGTCTATTGTTATTACCAGTGGAACAGGCTCGGGTAAAACAGAGTGTTTTATGGTGCCTGTGTTAAATGATTTAGTACTGCAATATCAGCAAACACAGCAACCATTAATTGGCGTACAAGCCTTATTTATTTACCCTCTAAATGCCTTGATTAATAGTCAGCGTGACCGTTTACGCGCGTGGACAGGTGCTTTTAAAGGGGATGTGCGATTTTGTTTATACAATGGCAACACCGAAGAGTCTGTTAAAGCTTCAGAGCAATCCAGGATACCTAATGAGATTTTATCCAGAGAGTTATTGCGCTCTGAACCTGCTCCTTTACTTGTCACTAATTCGACCATGCTGGAATATATGTTGGTCAGACAAGTAGATGCGCCTATTTTAGAAAAATCACAGGGGCAATTACGCTGGATTATTTTAGATGAAGCGCATACCTATATTGGCTCACAGGCGGCAGAACTGTCTTTATTATTAAGACGAGTAATGCACGGCTTTGGGGTGAGTTCGGATGATGTACGTTTTGTCGCAACCTCAGCAACCATAGGGGATAAAGATAACAGCTCATTACAAAACTATTTAGCCGATTTAGCAGGGATAGCTAAAGATAAAGTAACGGTCATTGGTGGACAGCGTATTGTTCCCGAATTAGGAAAACGTAAACATCGTTATAAGCAAAGTGCACCAATAGAAGATTTAATCGCCATTGATGCGGATAGTCAAATATCAAAAGCCCGTTATCGAGCCTTGGCTGATCATCCTACCAGCCGGAAAATACGTGAAGAAATCACCTGTAATAATGCTATCCCTAAAAGCTTAAGCCAGCTAAGTAAGGCAGTATTTCCCAAAGAACAAGATATTAAAATCAGTCAGCAACAGGTTTTAGCATGGTTAGATATTTGTACAGGGACAGTCAGCTATAAAGACAAGCCTTTTTTGCCTGTGCGAGGGCATTTATTTCATCAAGTGATTAATGGTTTATGGTGTTGTGTAGATACAAATTGCGCTTGTAAAACAGGGATTGTATTAGAGGGACATTGGGGTTTTGGTATGGTGTATAGCCAACAGCGTGAAGTATGTGACTGTGGTGCACCTATTTATGAATTAGTTTTTTGTAATGATTGCAATACAGCACATTTAAAGGCATTTGAATATCATGGACAACTGATGCAAACGCCTAAAGAATCAGTGGATGAATTTAGTTTGCAAGTTGATATTGAACCAGATTTA